>JAUCPW010000044.1 GCA_030373045.1 Candidatus Fermentibacter sp. | reverse complement strand
GATCTACACCGTTCGGAACTCGTCGGCAGCGTCAGATGTGTATAAGAGACAGATCCCGTTCCGGCCGCCGGCGTTCTAGCCGAGCAGCGTCTTCACCGCGAACGCGGCCAGCCAGGCGAGGGCGGTCAGGGCCGCATACTGGCCGAGAGCCATCTTCCAGCTCCGCGTCTCACGGGCCGTCACGGCGACCGCCGACAGGCACGGCGCCGAGATCAGCATGAAGACGACAAGGGCGGCGCCGGTGCCGGGCGAGTATCGTGAGGACATCTCGTGCGCGAGGCCGGCGTCGCCTCCTCCGCCGAGGGACGCGAGTATCGCCATCTGGGAGATGAAGAGCTCCCTGGCGCCGATCGAGCCGGTCAGTGCAGTCGCGATCCTCCAGTCGAAGCCCAGGGGCTCGACCAGGGGTTCCAGCGCGTGCCCGAGCCTGCCGGAGAAGGAGGCTTCGAGCGCCTCCGCGGGATCGGCCCCCGCCTGCGGCCTCGGGAAGTAGCCCATCAGCCACAGGGCGGCGGAGAAGGCCAGGATCACCGTCCCGGCCTTGGCCAGGTAGTGGCTCACGCGCGCCCAGACGTGCCTGGTGAGGGCCCTGGCGGTCGGGAGCCTGTACGGGGGCAGCTCCATGACGAAGGGCGAGTCCCCCCCGCGGATGACGGACCGGGTGAGGAACCTCGCCGCGAGGAGGGCGAGCAGGATGCCCAGCCCGTACGTGAGGATCAGCACGGCGGCCTGCCTGCCCGGGAAGAAGGCGCCCGCGACCAGCAGGAAGACCGGCAGGCGTGCGCCGCAGGAGAAGAGCGGCAGAACGAGGATGGTGGCCAGCCTGTCGCGCCTGCTCTCGATCGTGCGGGTCGCGAGGACGGCGGGAACCGTGCAGCCGAATCCCAGCAGCATCGGGATGATACTCCGGCCGTTGAGCCCGAACCTGTGCATCAGGCCGTCGGTCAGAAAGGCGGCGCGGGCCATGTACCCCGTGTCCTCCATGAGGGAGATGGCGAGGAAGAGCACCGAGATCCCGGGGACGTAGAGCAGGACTCCCCCCACTCCGCCGATGATCCCGTCCGTCACGAGGGAGCGCAGGGCTCCTTCCGGCAGGGCCCGCCCGATCCCTTCCGACAGCAGCCCGAACAGGGATCCGATCAGCCCCTCCAGCGGGGCGGAAGCCTGGAAGGTCAGCCAGAACGTGAGGAACATCAGGAGCGCCAGTACGGGGAAGCCGAGATAGCGGTTCAGCACGATCGAATCGATACGCCTTGTGGCGGCCGGCTCCGTGAACCTCCGCCCCGGGACTCCCACCGCCTCCCTCACCAGACCCGCCGCCAGGCCCCTCCTGAGAGCCGCCAGCACCAGCGGGGCCGGATCGCCGTACAGAGCCTCCAGCCTCGCGGCCGCCCGGGTCGACCTGTCTATGACCGCCCCGGCCGCCCCGGGCATCGTTCTCCTGATCATGGCGACGGCTTCGGGGTTGCCCTCGACGAGCATCGATGCCAGCCCGGATGGCGAGAGCCGACCATCCGGCAGCAGGGAGGCCACTTCGGCTATCTGCTCCTCAGCGTCTCCTCCGAGGCGCAGGGGCCTGGCGTGAACGGTCCCGGCGGCCGCGCCGGCTATCGCCTCCAGGAGGGCGTCGATGCCCTCGCCCGTCCTGCCGACCGTCGCCACGACCGGCACTCCGAGCCTGTCGGAGAGAATCCCCATATCGGGCATCCTGCCTTCCGCCGAAGCCTCGTCGCACATGTTGAGCGCGACGACGAGCCTCGTCCCGAGGCGGGCGAGCTGGATCGTCAGGAGCAGGTTCCGCTCGAGGTTCCTGGCGTCGAGGACGTCGAGGATGATGTCGCCGGGATTGTCCAGGATGTACCTGACGGCGACGGCCTCGTCCTCCGAGGCGGGGGCGAGGCTGTACTGCCCCGGCAGGTCGACGAAGCGGAAAAGCGATTCGCCGCAGGCGCGGGAGCCGCATGCGAGCTCGACGGTGACGCCGGGGTAGTTGCCCTCGTGGGCCGATGCACCGGTCAGGCGGTTGAAGATCGTGGACTTGCCGGTATTGGGGTTTCCGGCCAGCAGTACCCTGATCTCGTTCATGCCAGCGGCTCCACCTCGACGGACCTCGCCTCCGCGCGCCTGAGGGAGAGCGCGAATCCGTCGAGGGCTATCTCGACGGGGCCTCCCAGGGGCGCCCTGCGGAGGACCTCGACTTCGACTCCTGGAAGGATGCCCATGTCGGCGAGCCTCTGCCTGATCCGGCAGGCGGCGTGGAGATGGACTATCCTGGCCCTGGATCCCTTTGGGATGTCGGAAAGGCCGGTTCCGGCATGAACGGCTCCGCCCCCCGTCCCGTGGCCGCGGCGGCCGTGCCCCGGGGGACCGTCCTCCTCGCCCCCCCTGGGCTCGGACCTGAGGTATGCGTCCCTGAGCCTCTCCCCGCCGCAGGATCTGGAATCCGCGAACTGCTGGAAGGCCACCAGGTGGGACAGGGTGTCGCGGCTCAGGACGTGCTCCATCGAGCAGGCGTCCCTCTCCGCGTCGGAAGGATTCACACCGAGGAGATCCCTCAGGAAGGAGACGAGGAAGTCGTGCGTGGACGAAAGCCTGCCGGCCGCCCTGGCCCCCTCCCCGGTGAGCGAGATGGTGCCGGAGGCGCCCTTCTGGTATTCGAGCAGGCCCTCCCTGTCGAGCTTCGCCAGCGCCTCGCAGACGCTCGCCATGCTCACGCCCCTCGCCCTGGCTATGTCGGCGACGCGCACGCGGCCGGTGTCGCGCGAGAGATCGTGGACCACCCTCAGGTAGTCCTCCATGCTCCGGGTCATGTCCATGCCCCAATATTAGGCTTGCCTAATAATAGGTCAACTCCTCCAGAACGCTTTTAACTCCTTTAACTTTCTCTAGCTGAAACGGAGCGGAGCCCCTATTCGGACCCCAGGTGGATCGTGCACCAGAGTTTCTCGAGAAGCTCGGACTCGAAGAAGACGGAGAGCGGATCGTCGATTGAGCCCGACAGCTCCGCGAGATCCCAGCCCCCGCCGCGCAGCCTCGTGCCGATGCCCAGCCCGTCGAGCTCGTGGGGGAGAGCGCCGGGAGAATCAGCGTCGGCGACCACCGTGCACTCGCACGCCAGCCCGTCGAGCCAGGCCCTGTCGAACGCGCCCGGATCGCGCAGGAGGGTGGAAACCCTGAGGTTCCCGTCGAGGCCGTGCCTCGCGGCCATGCGTGAGGAGTAGTCGTTCACGGGGGCCAGGCATCTGATCCAGTCCGGGAGATCGGAGGGGAACGGCCCCCGGGGCTCGAGCACCACGTCCAGGACGCAGAAGGGATCGGCCTCGATCCTCCTCCGCACCAGGGCCGCGATCCTCTCCCTGTGACTCCAGAGGTCGCACGACGAAAGCCTCAGGCTCCCGTGCCGGAACGAAGGCGGATCGCCCCCGGGGCCGCGGCCGGTGTCCAGGTCGACCGTCTCGGTCCCGGGCCAGCCCTCGATCAGGAGCGGTCTGGGTACGAGATCGGCGTCGTAGCCCAGGATGTCCGATATCTCCTCGCGCGCGGCATGCAGCTCGCCGACGCCACCCCAGGGGGTCTCGACCACGTAGTAGGGCGGTCTGTCCATGAAGGAGACCCCGTATCCCGCGGCGAAACTCCTTATCCCGGTCCCCGGCAGCGCCGACAGGTAGAAGGCCTGGACCCTCGATCCGGCCCCGGCGTCCGCCAGCATGCGCGCAGCCTCGACCGGGCCGTTCCTCGTGTCACCCGGGAGCCCCAGGATGATGTCAACGACGGGTGAGATCCCGTGCCCGCCCAGCATCGCGGCGGCGGCGACCACCCTCGGGGGATCGGAGGGCCTGCCGCAGATCTCCAGCGCGCGCCTGTCCGATGTCTGGAGCCCCAGTTCGACGGTCTCGAACCCCGCGGCACGGAGAGCCTCCGCCGCCGTGTCATCGAGCCCCTCGCCCCTGAGCTCGGCGAAGCACCTCTGCCCGAGACCCGCGAGCCCGGCGAGGAGTTCGTCGAAGCCCGGCCTCGCGTTGAACGTGGGGTCGATGAAGACGAGCTCCCGCCCCCCCAGCGCGGACAGCTTCCTGACGAGCGCCGACGCCTCCGGGGCGGGCATGACCCGTGGTACGGGGTGCCTCCTCCTGTAGCTGCAGTAGACGCAGCCCGACGGGCATCCCCTGACCGTCTCGACCATCACCGAGCCGTCATCTCCGGGCGCGATCACGCCCGAGAGCCAGGGGTCGGGCCAGGTTCCCGGCGCGAAGTCCTGGAATCCCGTCGAGATCAGCGTGCCCTGCGGTATGCCGGCATCCCCGACCAGGATCCGGGCCGCGGGCTCGCCCTCGCCCGACACGAGGACGTCGAATGCTCCGGAAGAAACCAGCCATTCGTTGTCGGGGTGCACCTCGGGCCCTCCTGCGATCAGCCTCGCCGAAGGGAGGGCCTTCCTCAGGAGGGAGGCCAGATATGCAGACCGCTCGGCGTTCCAGGAGTAGAGCGTGAAACCGACGGTGTCCGGCCCCCTTGCGGCGATGACGTCCGCCAGGGCCCTGTCGCCGAGCAAGTCGACCTCGTCACGCCCGAGCACCGACGAGCCGTCGAGCCCGAGGGCCGCAGCGAGGATCCCCCCTGCGAGGGGCGTGTTCCCGGTGGGCTCGAAGGCCGCCGTCCCGTTGAGGGGGAGCTGGACCAGCAGGATGCCGGACATCTCAGGAACCCGTCGAGAACAGCCCGGTGACCATCGCCGCGAGGAGGAGCGGATAGGGGAGGAGGGCCATGACCATGCCGGCCGGGTGGTGGACCCTGCCCCGGTCGAGGCACAGGGCGAGCGACACGGCGGATACCGCCAGCAGGGCCGCGGCGGACACATCTGCCGCTCTCGGGAAGCCCGCCTCCGACAGGGCGCCGGCTGCGACCGAGGCCGCAAGGAAGAAGGACGTCGCGGCCAGCGCCCGCCGGCCGATGGCTTCCGAAGCCGCCAGGGGCGGGGGTTCCTCGCCGAACAGCCTGGCCCCCCGCGACGACATCCTGCCGAGGTAGACCGCGGAAGAGGAGAACGAAACGGCCGATGCGACAGTGGCCGCGACCACCGAGAACCCGGAGACGAGCGCAGGAGCGCCGCCGCCGCCCGCCGCCCCGTATCCGGCCGCGGCCATCACCATCACGAGGAAGGCCTGGAGGGTCTGCTGCAGCGCAGTGACGGTGAGCAGCGGCCAGCTCTTGACCACGCGGCGGCCCAGCACCCTTATGAACTGGAGCAGGAGCAGCGCCGTGGTGAGCTGGCCGAGGGGGGAGACCGTCACCGCCCCTTCGGTGGCTTCGGCCACGAGCACCCAGAGCAGCCCGAATACCACGAACTGGACCACCCGTATGAACCTGTACCTTCTGCGGAACACCTCGATCCTGCCCCGGAGGGAGGGAGTGAGGCCGTCCCCCGTCCGGTCTGGGTCGTCCAGGAGCCTGAGCCGGCTCGTCCGGAGGAAGAGCTCCTCGAGGAGCACGGCCGCAATGCAACCCAGCGCAACCGCAAGCATCAGACGACCTCCGGATCCCTGACGAACGAAAGGACCGCTCCGCCGGCCAGGAACAGCACGGCCACGGCAAGTATCGCCGCTCTGCCCTCTCCGGTCACGTCCCTGACCAGGGCGAAGAGCAGCGGTCCGAAGATGCTGGCGAAGCGCGTCGAGACCGAGAAGAAGCCGAAATACTCGGCGTTCCGTCCCGGCGGGACGAGCCTCGAGAAGAAGCTCCTGCTCACTGCCTGCATGCCGCCCTGGAACAGCCCGACCAGGACCGCCAGGACCATGAAGTCAGCGGAATCGTCCATGCCCGATGCGAGAAGGACGATCGCGAGATATGCCGCTATGCCTCCCAGCAGGGCCTTCCGCGCGCCGATCCTCCCCGCGGCCCGTCCGAAACCCAGGCTTCCGGGCACTCCGACGATCTGGGTCACGAGGAGGGCCCCGACCAGCGAGGAGGTGTCCAGGCCGAGATCCGACTTGCCGTAGACGCTCGCCATCAGGATGACGGTCTGGATGCCGTCGTTGTACAGCAGGAAGGCGATCAGGAAGAGCCTCAGGTCTCTCCGCGACATGACGTCCCTGGCCGTGCCCGCGAGCATCCCGGCCGCCTCGCGCAGCGATCCGCGGGCCCTCCCGGCCGGACCGCCCTCGTGCACGAACAGGAACAGCGGGATCGAGAACACCGCCCACCATACCGCCACGGTGGCGAAACCGGCCCTCGAGGCGGCTGCCGCGTCGGCCAGCCCGAACATGCCGGGCCGCGCGATCATCAGGGTGTTCAGGGCGAGCAGCAGCCCCCCGCCGAGGTAGCCCAGCGCGAAGCCGCCCGACGAGACGGAGTCCCGCTCGCCTGCGCTGCGCGAGACATCCCCGAGCAACGAGTTGTAGAAGACCTGTGCCCCCGAGAACCCGACCTCTCCGACCGCCAGGAAGGCCAGGGTGTAGAGGACCGTTCCCGGCCCGGAGAGCGAGAGCATGGCCGACGACGCGATCCCGAGCGCGGCGGAGGAGGCCAGCCAGACCTTCCGCCTGCCGCCCGCGTCGGCCAGGGCGCCCGCGACCGGCGACGCGACGGCGACCAGCAGGGCCGCGATCGAGGCCGCGTAGCCCCAGAGCGAAGTGGGGCTTCCCGATACATCCCAGAAAAGCAGCCGGAACGAGACTTCGGCGCTCCCGCCGCAAACCACCGAAGCGAAGTAGACCGGGAGCACGGCGGCTACGATGGTCGTCACGAAGGCGGAATCGGCCCAGTCGTACAGGCCCCAGGCCAGCCTGGGCGACATCCGGCCCTTCAGGCTCTTCATCCGAAGATGATCCGCTCGACCGTCTCCGTGGAGGAGAGGTCCGGAAGCACGGCATCCGCCCCGCACTCCGCGAGGGTCTCGACACCGTACGGCCCTGTGGCCACGCCGAGGGTCCGCAGGTTCCAGTCGCGCCCGCAGGATACGTCGTGAGGCGTGTCACCGACGATCCACGTGTCGGCCGGGCTGGGGCGCCGGCCGCACACCGCCTCGGCCATCCCGAGCGCGTGGGGTATGAGCTCCCTCCTCATCCTGCCGCATTCCGCGAACGCACCGAACCTGAAGTACCGGTCGATGCCGCAGGCCGCGAGCTTGAGGAAGGCGCCCTCCTTCCAGTTCCCCGTGAGGAGGCCGAAGCACGCATCCTCCCTGCGGGTAAGCAGGTCCAGCAGTTCGTTCACACCCCCCAGCACCGAGGCGGGCCATCCCGCCGAGAGCCTGCCCGCGAGGTTCCTGATGTAGGCCTCCCGGACCCGCGACACCATGTCGTCCGACGGTGCGAGGCCGTTGGCGGAGAGGCCGTCCTCGACGATCAGCCTGTCCGTCCTGCCCGCGAACTCGACTCCCTCGAACCCGCGCTCGATGCCGAACAGGTCGGACATCGCCGCGTCGAGCGAGGCCATCCCCGCTCCTCTGGCGGAGATCAGCGTCATGTCGACATCCAGGAGTATCAGCTTCAATCGTGTTCTCCGATGCAACGAGGACGAGCCGGAAGATAGCGCGGCACCATGCTCCACGGAAGCCGCCCGGCGGTGCCCGGCCTAGCCTCGATCCACGACATGGCTTATTCTAGAGCCAAGGTGGTCGGCGCGTCCCGCGCCCGCAGGCAATCCGCAAAACGGGAGGAAAGATGATCTTCCAGGACAGACTGGCAGGTTTCCTGTCTTCGCGCGGGGGAGTGGTCATGACCAACATCCCCCGCCCCGAGATGATCATGGAGTGCGTCAGGAACAGGGAGGCCTCCGTGGCCGCCTGCGGCGCCCTCGCGACGTGGACCCGCCCCGAATCCACGGGCAGGAGCCCCGAGGACACGCTCATCGTCAAGCGGCCCTCGAGCGCGGGCAACATCGACTGGTCCAGCCCGAACTGCCTCCCGGTCGACGAGGAGACCTTCGACATGGTCCTGGAGGACGCGCTCGCGGCCTACGGGGCTTCCTCGAAGCTCTACGTGACTGACAGGCTGGTCGGCTCCGATCCCGAATGCGCGCTGCACGTGAAGACCGTCTCCAACAAGGCGCTCACCACCCTGTTCACCTACAACATGTTCCGCCCCTTCGACGAGAAGGTGCTCGCAAGCAGCATCTTCAGGGACAGGCCGTTCACCCTCGTCGTGGTCCCCGACCGCAAGCTCGATCCCGCCAGGTACGAGGGCAGGCTTCGCATCGACCCGAGGCTGGGCCACACCTCGACGATGATGATCGGGATGGACTTCGACAAGAACATCGGCGTCGTCTTCGGCTCGGCCTACTGCGGCAGCGTGAAGAAGCTGATCTTCACCGTCATGAACTACGTGCTGCCCCTGAACGGCATCCTGTCCCTGCACTGCAGCGCCAACGAAGGGCCGAAGGGCGACTCCGCCCTCCTCCTCGGCCTGTCCGGAACCGGCAAGACCACCCTGTCGGCCGATCCCGAGAGGGCGCTCCTCGGCGACGACGAGCACGCCTGGACGGACAAGAGGATCAGCAACTACGAATACGGCTGCTACGCCAAGCTGATCAACCTCAACCCGCGCAAGGAGCCCGAGATCTACCGGGCCTGCTTCCACGAGGCGCCGGTCGAGCAGCACGGCGCCATCATCGAGAACGCCATGGTCTATCCCGACGGGACGTTCGACCTCGACGACGAGCGGTTCACGCCCAACTCGAGGGGCTCCTTCCCCCTGACGTTCCTGTCGAACGTCAAGGAACCGCCCGTCTCGGGGCACCCCGGCACGATCCTGTTCCTCACCGCCGATGCCAACGGTGTGCTGCCGCCGCTCGCGAAACTCACGAGGGGGCAGGCCATGCTGTGGTTCCTGATGGGCTACACCAGCAAGCTGGCGGGAACGGAGGCAGGGATCGTAGAGCCGAAGAGCACCTTCTCGCGCTTCTTCGGAGCGCCTTTCATGCCCCTCCTTCCGGACATCTACGCCGGCATGCTGGGCGACAAGCTCGACAAGCACGGCACTTCCGTCTTTCTGGTGAACACCGGCTGGAGCGGCGGCCCGTACGGAGTCGGCAGGAGGATGGACATCACCCTCACCAGGGCGATGGTCTCGGCCGCACTCTCGGGGGGGCTCTCGGACGTGTCCTTCACTGCCGATCCGTTCTTCAAGGTGATGGTTCCCGACTCCTGCCCGGGCGTCCCCGACGGCTCGGTGCTGAAGCCGGAGAACACCTGGGCCGACGCGGCCGCCTACCGCGAGAGGGCGGGCCGGCTGGCCTCGGAGTTCGCCGCGAAGTTCAGGAAGTCATACGGGGACAAGAATCTGGATGCCAGCATCGTGGAGGCCTGCCCGGGGCTCTGAGCCCGGGCCCCCGGTACTGATGCCCGGCCCGGCCTGTCCGAACCGGACAGGCCGGGCTCATTTCCGCTTTCGACTCGTTCCGGCGACGCCCAGCGATGGAGGGGGAGCGACCGGATCTCCCGCCAGGAGGAGCGCGAGCGAAACCAGCAGGAATGCGAGCCGGGGACTGCGGGGCCTCCCCTCGAGAACCGCTATCTCCTCCGGGGGGAGGCAGTCGAGCGAGTCCAGCGGAGGTCTCCCGAGCGGATCCGCGCGCAGGCCGGGGCATGCCAGCGTCACCAGGGCCGTGGGGATCATCCTCCCGGAAGCATCGGGGACGACCGCTATCAGATACTCGCACCCGGCCGACGCCATGTCCTCGAAGCCCGCACCCGCATCCGGCCAGGGCCTGACGAGGGCTCTCCGCCCGGACGGCAGGAGCAGGTCGTACGCGCCCTCCGCCCCGGGCGGCCCCGGCCAGGTCCATGACGGGATCCCGAGGCCGCGGAGCCAGTCCCTTGCGTCTCCGGCGGCTCTTCCCCCGTTTCCGGGCACCCGTCCCCCTCTCATTGCCCCGGGAGGGGGGCGCTAGTAGATTCGGCAGAGTTTTTCCATATGCTTCAGGGAGAAGATAACCTATGGACAAGGAAACCCCACTCTACAGCAGGCACGTAGCCCTCGGGGCCCACATCGAGCCGTTCGCGGGCTATCTGATGCCGATCCGCTACGGCAGCGTCATCGAGGAGCATCTCGCAGTCAGGAGGGGAGTGGGCGTCTTCGACCTCTCCCACATGGGCGAGTTCAGGGTCCGCGGGAAGGGCGCGAGGGAGTTCCTCGACGGCCTGCTCACCAACAACGCCGACGTCGAGCCGGGCAAGGCCTTCTACAGCGCCATGTGCTACCCGGACGCCGGCATCGTCGACGACCTGATCGTCTACAGGCTCGCGGACGACGATTACCTCATGGTTGTCAACGCTTCCAACATCGACAAGGACTGGGCCTGGGTCACCAGCCACGCCGGGACCTGCGACGTGAGGATCACGAACGAGAGCGACGAAACCGCCCTCGTGGCCATCCAGGGCCCGAAGGCCCAGGAGCTGGCCTCGAGGCTCACGACCGAGAACCTCGACGCCATCGCCTATTACGCCCAGGTGCAGGGGAAGGTCGCGGGATGCGGTGCCGTCATAGCGCGCACGGGCTACACCGGCGAGGACGGGTTCGAGTTCTACGTCCAGGCCGCCGACGCCCCCGCCGTCTGGGATGCCGTGATGAAGGCCGGGCAGGATTTCGGAATCGTGCCGGTGGGCCTCGCGGCGAGGGACACCCTCAGGCTCGAGGTCGGGTACGTCCTCTACGGGAACGACATCGACCATTCCACCTCCCCTCTCGAGGCGAAGCTCGGATGGGTCGTCAAGCTGGCCACCGACAAGGATTTCGTGGGCCGCGACGTCCTGAGGCGCCAGAAGGAGGACGGCACCTCGCGTCTGCTCGTGGGGCTCAAAGTGGAGGGGAAGGGCATCATCCGCCACGGCACCGAGCTATACCAGGGCGGCCGCAGGGTCGGAGTCGTCACCAGCGGGAGCATGGCCCCCGCCCTGAACACCGCAGTCGGGCTAGGATATGTAGAGAAGGGGCTCTCGAAGGCCGGCACCGCACTGGAAGCCGATATCCGGGGGCGCAGGATCCCCGTCAGCGTCTCGAAGACCCCCTTCTACACCGCCGGCACCCGCCGGTAACAGGCTTTCCGGAAGGAGCGCAGGAATGAGCAGCATTCCCGGAGATCTGAAGTACACGAAGAGCCACGAGTGGGTCAGGCGCGGAGCCGACGGCACCCTGACCATGGGCATCACCGACCACGCGCAGGAGCTGATGGGCGAGATCGTGATGGTCGAGCTGCCGCCCCAGGGCGGGGACCTCCGCGCTGGCGACAGCACCGGCGTGCTCGAGGCGGTCAAGACCGCCGAGGACTTCTTCGCCCCCGTCGACGGCAAGGTGGCCGAAGCCAACGCCGCCCTCGAGTCCGATCCCGGCCTCGTGAACAGGGACTGCTACGGAGACGGCTGGCTCATCAGGATCAGGCCCGCCGACGCCTCCCAGTTCGATGCTCTCCTCACCCCCGCCCAGTACGGGGAGATCGCGGGGGAATAGGCGCCAGATGAGCAGATTCACTTCGATCCTCGGTGCCGACAGGCGCCGGATGCTCGACACGATCGGCATCGGGTCGGTGGATGAGCTCGTCTCCGCCGTTCCGGCAGAGAAGAGGCTGGGCCGCAGGCTCGATCTCCCCTCTCCGGCCAGCGAACTCGAACTCACCAGGGAGGCTTCCGCCCTCGCGGAGCGGAACCGGGCGGCAGGCCTGGTCTGTTTCGCCGGTGCAGGCGCCTACGACCACTTCATCCCCTCGGTGATCGACCACATACTCCTGCGCAGCGAGTTCTACACCGCCTACACGCCCTACCAGGCCGAGGTGAGCCAGGGCACGCTGCAGTGCATCTTCGAATACCAGACCATGATGGCCAGGCTCACGGGCCTCGACTGCGCCAACGCCTCCATGTACGACGGGGCGAGCGCGGCCGCGGAGGCCGCCCTCATGGCCATGCGCGCCACGAAGCGAGACAGGGTGGCCGTGCCGGCCTCCCTCAACCCCAGATACCTGGCCGTGATCGAAACCTATCTGGCCCAGGGCGGATTCGGGATCGTCCGCATCCCGCTCCTGCCCGACGGAAGGCTCGACATGGCCGCCGCGGCCGGGCTCCTCGAAGGATGCGCCGCGCTGATGGTGCAGCAGCCCGACTTCCACGGCATCGTCCAGGACCTGAAGGCCGCCTCCGATGCCGCGCACGCCGCAGGCGCGCTGCTCGTCGCAGTCACGGATCCCGTGGCCGCCGCGGTACTGGAGTCCCCCGGAGCCGCCGGGGCCGACATCGCGGTGGGCGAGGGCCAGAGCATGGGCGTCCAGCTCTCCTTCGGAGGCCCCTACGTCGGCTTCATGGCCTGCCGGAAGGACCTCGTGCGCAACATGCCCGGGCGCATAATCGGCCGCACGGTCGACAAGGCGGGGCAGACCGGATACGTCCTCACCCTCCAGACACGCGAGCAGCACATCAGGCGCGAGAAGGCCACCAGCAACATCTGCTCCAACCAGGCCCTGATGGCGCTCGCCAACACCGTCTACCTCTCGCTCGCAGGAGAGAGCGGCTTCAGGGAGACATCCCTGCAGTGCCACTCGAAGGCCGTCTACCTCGAAGGCCGGCTGGCCGGCATCGAAGGCGTCAGGAGGGTGTTCACGGCTCCTTTCTACAGGGAGTTCGTGCTCGAGTATCCCGTCGATGCCGATGAACTCGTGCGGAAGGCCGCCGACAAGGGCTACCTGGCCGGGGTTCCGGTGCCGTCGCTCGGGAGGGGCGCTCTCCTCACCGCGGTGACAGAGAAGCGCACGAGAGCCGAGATGGACGGACTCGCAGGAGTCCTGACGGCGATCTGCGGGGGAGGTGCGGCATGACCGAAGGCACGATCTTCCACGAGAGCTGCTGCGGCAGGAGGGGCATGGACCTGCCCGCCCTCGACGTCCCCAGGGTCGATCCCGCAGCCACTTTCGGCACCGACGCCCTCCGGAAGGGGGCCGTCGGCCTCCCCGAGGTGAGCGAGTCACAGACCGTCAGGCACTTCGTCAACCTGAGCACCCTGAACTTCCACCTCGACAAGGAGATGTACCCGCTCGGCTCCTGCACGATGAAGTACAATCCGAAGCTCAACGAGGACATCGCCAGGCTCCCCGGCTTCGCCGGCCTCCATCCCCTGGCCCCCGCGGAACTCTGCGAGGGCGCCCTCGAACTGATGGAGAACCTGGGCCGGTACCTGTGCGAGATCACCGGCTTCGACGCGGTCACTCTCCAGCCGGCCGCAGGCGCCCACGGCGAGATGACGGGCCTCCTCCTGATACGCCACTGGCACCTCGAGAGGGGCGACACCGGCAGGCTCGAGATCCTGATGCCCGACTCCGCCCACGGCACGAACCCCGCGTCCTGCACCCTGGCGGGCTTCCGCACCGTGAACGTGAAGTCGAACGCGAAGGGCGAGGTCGACATAGACGATCTCCGCTCCAAGGCGGGGCCGGCCACGGCAGGGCTGATGCTCACCAACCCCAACACGCTCGGCATCTTCGAATCCGGCATCGGGGAGATCACGAGGATCGTCCACGAAGCCGGCGGCCTGTGCTACATGGACGGCGCCAACATGAACGCCCTCATGGGAATAGCACGACCTGGCGACATGGGGTTCGACGTCTGCCACCTCAACCTGCACAAGACCTTCTCCACGCCTCACGGCGGCGGCGGGCCGGGTTCCGGTCCGGTGGCGTGCAGGCAGGACCTGGCGAAGTACCTCCCCGACCCCGTCGTCATCAGGACGGCGGAAGGCAGGCCCGCGATGGGCAGAGCAAGGGCCTCGTTCGGACGCATGCTGGCGTTCCACGGGCACTTCGGCGTGCTGGCCAGGGCCTGGGCATACATCAGGACGCTCGGGCCCGAAGGTCTCCGCGAGGCCTCGGAGACGGCGCTCCTCAACGCCAACTATCTCAAGGCCCTGCTGAGGGAGGCCTTCGACATCCCCTACGACGACGGCCCGTGCATGCACGAGTTCGTCATATGCGGCGAGAGGCAGGCCAGGAAGGGCGTCAAGACGCTCGACATGGCCAAGAGGCTCCTGGACTACGGGTTCCACGCTCCGACGGTCTACTTCCCCATGATAGTCCACGAGTCCATGATGATCGAGCCAACCGAGACCGAGAGCCTCGAGTCCCTCGACGCCTTCGCCGGGGCCATGCTGTCGATCGCGCGCGAGGTCGACGAGAAGCCTCATCTCGTCACCGACGCACCCTGCGCGACCCCCGTCCTCAGGCTCGACGAGGTCAGGGCCGTGAAGGAACTGGAAGTCGTGGAGGGATGGGAGAGCTCGTAGGGGACCATCCCGTCCCCGTGCTGGAATGGACGGCGCACCCGGCCAGGGAACGTCCCCTGGCCGCGGCCGTCCTCGTCGTTATAATGCTCTGTGCCTCCGTGTTCGCAGCCCGTTTCGGGAACGGTCCGTGGTGGGGGATCCTGGGCTTCGGCCTGCTGGCTCTGTCGTTGTGGAGCTTCTTCCTGCCCACCAGATTCCGCATGGACGAAACGGGCGTCGAGAAGAAGTCGGTCTTCGGCACGGAGAAACGCACCTGGAGAGAGGTCAGGAGCTTCACGACGGATTCCCGCGGCATGCTCCTGAGCCCTTTCCCGAAGCCGACGCCCCTGGCGAAGTTCAGGGGTCTGGCCGTCCAGTTCGCCCCGGGCGGCAGGGAGGGTGTCGTTGCGTTCGTTCGTGACAGGATCTCTGGAAAGCCTGCCGGGTGAGGGTGCCGGCGAGGATTTCGGCGAGCTGTCGGCGCGCATCGCCCGCAGGGTGGTGGAGCGACAGCTCACCGTGCCCGCCGTGGTCCTGCTCGAGTCGGTGAAGCCACTCTCGTTCCTGGGCAACCAGATGCTCATCTTCCTGGATCCGATGGTGAGCCTCGTGGTCGACTCGAAGGATTACCAGAAGTTCGTCAGGATGCTCGAGGACCGCGACAACGTCGAGAAGCTGATCTGCGCGATAGAGGACGAGAACGCCCGGGAGTCGGCCGCGAGGGATGCCCGAAAGGCAGCCCGGCGCGGCGGGCGGCGGTGGTTCTCATGGTTCCGGCGCGGCTCCGGCCGCGGGGATCCGAAGGGAGACGGCATTGGCCGACAAGGAGATAACTAGGATACTGGCGACCGACTGCGGAAGCACGACGACCAAGGCCATCCTCATCGAGAAGAGGGAGGGCGAGTACCGCCTCATCACGAGGGGCGAGGCGCCCACCACGGTCGAGGCCCCCGCGGAGGACGTCACCAAGGGCGTGCTCAACGCCGTCGGGGAGATAGAGGACCTCATGGGGAGGCAGTTCCTCACCGACGACAAGGAGGGCGTCTTCGTGGGTGACGACCCGACCCGTGGCGTCGACATCTACATGTCCACCTCCTCGGCCGGCGGCGGGCTCCAGATGACCGTCGCCGGGGTCGTGAAGAGCATGACCGGCGAGAGCGCCCAGAGGGCCGCCCTCGGGGCCGGTGCGATCGTGATGGACGTGGTGGCGTCGAACGACGGCCGCCTGTTCCACGAGAAGGTGGCCGACATCCGCCGGTTGCGCCCCGACATGATCCTGCAGTCGGGCGGGATCGACGGCGGAACGGTCGACCACGTCGTCGAGCTCGCGCAGGTCATCAGGGCCGCCGATCCCAAGCCCCGCTTCGGCGTGGGATACAAGCTGCCCGTCATCTACGCCGGCAACAAGGACGCCGCGGACGAGGTCAGCCACGAGCTGGCGGACATCGCCGCCCTGAAGGTCGTGCCCAACATCAGGCCCGTGCTGGAGAGGGAGAACCTCGGCCCCGCCCGCGACACGATCCACGAGCTCTTCATGGAGCACGTGATGGCGCAGGCGCCGGGATACGGCAAGCTGATGCAGTGGGCCGGACACTACGTGGGGAACGACTGGGAGAACGTGCCCATCATGCCCACCCCCGGCGCCGTAGGCAAGCTGATCGAGATGGTCGCCAAGGCGGAAGGCATCCACGTCATGGGCGTGGACATCGGCGGCGCGACGACCGACGTCTTCTCCGTGTTCGACAGCGAGGGCCAGCCGGTGTTCAACCGCACGGTGTCCGCCAATCTGGGCATGAGTTACAGCGTTTCCAACGTGCTCGCCAGCGCGGGGCTCGAGAACGTGATGCGGTGGGTGCCCTTCAGGATGGACGAGGCCGACCTCAGGAACCGCATCAGGAACAAGATGATCCGCCCCACGACCGTCCCCCAGACCCTCGAGGAGCTCATCGTCGAGCAGGCCATCGCACGCGAAGCCCTCAGGCTGGCGCTCGTCCAGCACCGTGAGCTCGCGGTCGGCCTGAAGGGCGTGGCCCAGGAGCGGACGATAGGCGACGCCTTCGACCAGACCCAGACCGGGGCGACGCTCGTGAACATGATGCAGCTGGATCTCCTCATAGGTTCGGGCGGCGTGCTGTCGCACGCCCCCAGGAGGAGCCAGGCCGCGATGATGCTCATCGATTCGTTCGTCCCCGAGGGCGTAACGATGCTCGCGGTCGACTCGATCTTCATGATGCCCCAGCTCGGGGTGCTGTCCGAAGTGCTGCCCAGGGCAGCCACCGAGGTGTTCGACAAGGACTGCCTCATCAGGCTCGGCTCCTGCGTGGCCCCCGCGGGCCAGGGCAGGGATGGCCAGCAGGCCGCGGCGCTCACGATGCACATGCCCGACGGGAAGACCCGCGAGGCCGTCATCGAATTCGGGCGCATGCAGGTCATCCCCCTCGGCGTGGGCGAGAAGGCCCGCACGTCGATCCGCCCCGCCAAGGGCGTCGACCTCGGCGAGGGGGCCGGGAGGAACATCGAAGTCGACCTCGAGGGCGGAGTGGTCGGAGTCGTGCTCGACGGCAGGGGCAGGCCGTTCGTGCTGCCCGCGGGCGATTCGGAACGGGTCAAGAAGCTCCAGGAGTGGGCCATGGCTCTCACCGCCTACCCTGACAAGTTCCTTTCCCTTGGGAGGTAGGAGATGGCCTTCGCATACACCCCCGGACTGCGCGTCGCCGACGTGGCAGTCATCCGCAAGGAGCGCCGCCTTCCCCTGAAGGGCAGGGTCCTGGTCTCCCCGGGCGACGAGGTGGCGGCGGATACGGTGGTCGCCCGCACGGAACTGCCGGGAAACGTCAAGATGGTCAACCTGGCCAACATCCTCGGCGTCCCGCCCGACGACATACCCGCCCTCCTGCTGAAGAAGGAGGGGGATCCCCTCGCCCAGGACGAGATCCTGGCGCAGTCGAAGGGGATCTTCGGGCTCTTCAAGAACACCGTCAAATCCCCCATCGCCGGCACCTTCGAGAGCTTCAACAAGGTCACCGGGCAGGCCGTCCTCCGCGAGCCCCCCTCGCCCGTCACGATCGAGGCCTACGTGAAGGGCAGGATCGTGGACGTGATAGAGGACGAGGGCGTCGTGGTCGAGACGAGGGCCACCTTCGTCCAGGGCATCTTCGGCATCGGAGGGGAGACCAGGGGCGAGATCCGGAAGGCCGTGAAGAACCCCGAGCAGGAGCTGACCGCCGACCTCATCGACAAGTCCTGCGAGGGGAAGATCCTGATAGGCGGATCGTACGTCAGCCATGCCACCCTGAAGAAGGCCGTGGCCTCGGGCGTGAAGGGCATAGTCACCGGAGGCTTCGACGACAGGGACCTCAAGGACTTCCTCGGCTTCGACCTGGGCGTCGCCATCACCGGCCACGAGAACAAGGGCATCACGCTGATCCTCACCGAGGGCTTCGGCAGGATGCACATGGCCCGGAACACCTTCGACCTCCTCTGCAGCAGGGAGGGCATGCAGGCCAGCATCAACGGGGCCACTCAGATCAGGGCGGGAGTGATAAGGCCCGAGGTGGTCGTCCCCGTGGACGAGTCGGTGCTGGGGGCCGAGAAGCCCGGCGAGCAGGGAGCCATGAACGTCGGCTCCCCGATAAGGGTCATCAGGGCTCCGTACTTCGGCAGGCTGGGGAAGGTCGCGGCCCTGCCGGCCGAGCTCCAGCAGCTCGAGACGGAAGCGAAGGTCAGGGTCCTGGAGGTGGAGTTCGCCGACTCGTCCAGGGCCGTGGTCCCGAGAGCGAACGTAGAACTGATAGAGGACTAGCTTGAACCGTCCCGCACGGCGGTGAATGGAAGGGGAGCTCCGGCTCCCCTTCCGCGCACCTGCCCCCGGGACCGGGCCGAAGGAGGGTGCTGATGAGGATCGACCGTGTCTGCACGACCCTCTTGGTGCTTGCACAGGTGGCTGGTTCGCAGCCGGTGCCGGCGGGCGGAGGGGCGCCCCCGGCCGGTTCCGCTGCGTGCGAGCCAGCGCCGGCCATGCCGGGAGGGGCAGCGAACATTTCCTTCGAGTCGGTGACGGCGGTGGATGCGCCGAACGACGCCGGAGGCGCCCTGGAGCTCAGCTGGGCCATCGGCGCGGACAGCCCGCTTGCAGACTCCATAAGGATCATCAGGGCCTCGGGCGGCGTCGAGACTGATGCCGGGTGGATCCTCCCGGGCACCGACCTCTTCATCGACGAGGGGCTCGATGAGGGCACCGAATACGTGTACACCCTCGAGGCATGGTCCGGCGGAGCGCCCGCCGGCCGCAGCGAACCCGCATCCGCCACCCCCTCGGCCCAGTGGATCCACTCCGGCCGGGTCGGGATGCTCGTGATACTCACCCTGCTCGCTGGGGTGATCTTCTGGTACATCGACAGGGGCAGGAGGGGCAGACCCCTCTTCATCCGCGAGATCGCCGGGCTCTCCGCCGTCGACGATGCAGTGGGGCGCGCGACCGAGATGGGCCGTCCCGTCCTCTACATCCCGGGCATCATGGACATGGACGACATCCAGACCATCGCCAGCATGGTCATACTGGGCAGGGTGGCGTCGAAGACCGCCGAGTACGGCGCGGGCCTCCTCGTGCCCAACACCCGGAGCGTCGTCATGAGCGTGGCCCAGGAGGTGGTCAAGGAGGCCTACCTGCAGGCGGGCCGTCCCGACGCCTTCCGAAGGGACAACATCAACTACCTCACCGACGACCAGTTCGGGTACGCGGCAGGAGTGGACGGGATCATGGTCAGGCAGAGGCCGGCGGCCATCTTCCTCCTCGGCACCTTCTACGCCGAGAGCCTGATCCTCGCCGAGACGGGCAAGAGCGTGGGCGCGATCCAGATCGCCGGCACTGCCATGCCCAGCCAGCTCCCCTTCTTCATCGCGGCATGCGACTACACGCTCATAGGCGAGGAGCTCTTCGCAGCCAGCGCCTACCTGTCCCGCGAACCCAAGCTGCTCGGCAGCCTCAAGGGCCAGGATTCCGCCAAGCTCGTGATAATGCTGATCATCGCGGCGGGGGTCGCCGCGGCCACCGCAGGATACTGGTGGGAGCCGGGCGCCAGGATCGCCGACTTCCTCCGGTTCATAACCCACGTCGAGTAGGGAGGGGTGAAGTGAGGCTGTTTCTTCCGCTGCTCGTGACCTTCCTCTGCGGGATGCTGATGATCCTGCAGTTCTTCATCCCGCACAGGCCCTTCTCGACCATGGGCGAGGGTCTGTCCGACTGGTACATGATCGTGGCCTCGGCGTCGATCTTCCTCGGCGTGGTCAACCTCGTGCAGGTCCACGCCATGAAGATCGCCCGGAGGGCGAAGAACTGGCAGTACAGCCCGGTGGTCCTCGCGGGGTTCTTCGCGATGGTCGCCGCCGGGTTCGCCTGGGGCGTCGAGGAGGGCAGGCCCTTCGACTACATGTTCCAGAACATGGTCGTGCCCATGGGCGCCACGATGTTCAGCCTGCTGGCCTTCTTCGTGGCATCGGCGGCCTTCCGCGCCTTCAGGTCCTCCAACTGGAGGGCCACGCTGCTGCTGCTCTCCGCCTTCATCGTGATGCTCGGCCGCGTGCCGATAGGCGACCTGATCTGGGGGCTGTTCCCCGGGGCCGCGGAAGGAGCCCACCCCAACCTGGTCTCCGAGGTCGCGGAGTGGCTGATGCAGGTGCCCAACATGGCCGGGCAGAGGGCCGTCATGATCGGCGCCGCGCTCGGAGTGGTGGCAACGTCGCTCAGGATGATCTTCGGCATCGAGCGCAGCTACCTGGGAGGCGCCGAATGAGGAAGCTCCTGGAGAGACTCGAGAGGGTCGACAGGAGGGTGATCTACATCCTCATGGCGCTGTCGGTCCTCGTGCCGCTCGTCCTCCGCCTCGACTTCCCCATCCCGGTCGGATCGGGGCCGAGCCGCGACCTCTACGACTTCGTCGATTCCCTGCCGCCCGGGTCCGTGGTGCTCGTGAGCTACGACTACGATCCTTCCACGATGCCCGAGCTGCAGCCGATGGCTGTGGCCCTTGCCCAGCACCTCTTCACCAGGGGCGACAGGGTCATCGCAACCGCGCTGTGGCCGCAGGGTGCCAGCCTGTGTCAGGAGGCCCTGTCGTCCGTGGGCGACAGCCTCGGCAGGGCGCAGTACGTGGACTGGGTGAACCTCGGGTACACCGTCGGCGCGGGCGTGTCCGTCCTCCGGATGGGCAGCTCGGTGCAGGCAGTCTACCCGCAGGACCGCGACGGGGTCCCGTACGATTCCATCCCCCTGCTGGGGTGCGTCAGGAGCATAAGGGACGTGGACCTGATCATCAGCCTGTCGGCGGGCGACCCCGGGATCCATGCCTGGGTGATGATGGCCGGCGACAGGTTCGGGGTCCCGATAGGCGGCGGCTGCACGGCCGTGAGCGCGCCGGAGTTCTACCCGTACCTCGGAGCGGGGCAGATGGTGGGTCTCCTGGGCGGGCTCAGGGGTGCCGCCGACTACGAGACGCTCGTCAGGGAGGGGGTCGAAGGCCCGCCGCCCGGCACCGCCACTCCGGGCATGGCCGCCCAGTCCATAGCCCACCTCGTCATCATGGCATTCATCGTCATCGGGAACATCACCTACCTGACGATCGGCAGGAGCAGGAAGGGGGCGAACCGATGAACTGGGAGATCACCGGCATCTGGCTGGGCGCGATACTCACGCTCATGCTCTACAGCTTCCTCTACAGGGACAACCCGTTCTACAAGTTCGCCGAGCACCTCTTCGTCGGGATGAGTGCCGGCTACTGGCTGATCTACACGGTCTACAACGTCCTGATCCCCAACTTCTGGAACGAGCTGACGGGGGCGAGCGACGGCTCGCCGGACCTGTTCATGATAGTGCCGGGATTCTTCGGCCTCTTCATGCTGGCGAGGCTGATCCCGAAGATCGCGGGCCTGTCGAGGCTCGCGCTGGCCATGATAGTGGGCACGGGCGCCGGGCTGGGCCTGGTGAGCACCCTGCAGACAAACTGCCTGAGCCAGGTCGAGGGCACGATCGTATCGCTCTCGGGCGTCGGCACGGCCGGATTCCTCGACAACCTCATACTGGTGGCCGGGGTGGTCTGCGGGCTGGTCTACTTCTTCTTCTCCAAGGCCCACAGGGGGATCACGGGCGGGGCGGCCAACATCGGCGTCACCATCCTGATGGTCGCCTTCGGCGCGAGCTTCGGATACACGGTGATGGCCAGGATCAGCCTGCTCATCGGGCAGGCCCAGTTCCTGCTGTTCGACTGGCTCCCGACCATCCCGGCGATGTTCGGCGCGGGGAGCTGAGAGTGCCGGCGGGAATGCTTGACACGCATCGGGACCACGGGTATTCTCGCATCCAGAGAGGATAATACAGGCGGAGTCCGCCCTCCGGGCGGGGCCGTTAATGGTTGCTCGGCAAAGGTGTACGGTTGTGGTTCCGACGGTCCGTCTCAGGGGGTGAAGGGAGCGTCGGATGCGGAAATCGAAGGCAGTTAAGGGTAACGTCTCCCATCAGAGGAAAGGAGCGTACAAGGTGCTAGGAAGGGCTACGGCTATCACTGCCGCTCTGGTCCTGTGCCTCGCGCTTGTTGCCGGCGCGGGTACCACCGGCAAGATCGCTGGAAGGGTCACTGACAATTCCGGCAATCCCCTCATCGGCGCCACCGTGATGATCGTCGGCACGTCCTTCGGGGCGATGACCGACGCCAACGGCGAGTACTTCATCATCAACCTCGAACCCGGCGAGTACAACCTGTCCGCCAACATGGTGGGCATGGCCGGCTCGACGGCGAACGGCGTGCAGGTCAGCGCCGACCTCACCACGAGGATGGACTTCACCCTCAACACCACCACGGTCGGCAGCACGGTCATCCAGGTCACCGACCAGCGCGGCATGATCCTCAGGGACGTGACGTCCTCCATGCACGTCGTCGGCCGTGACGAGATCAAGACCCTGCCCGTGGCCGGCGTCCAGGACGTCGTCAACCGCCAGGCCGGCACGACCGACCGCGGCGGCCTCCACATGCGCGGCGGCCGTTCCGGCGAGGTGGCATACCTCGTCGACGGCATCGTCCAGCAGGATGCCACATCCAACTCCTTCACGGCCGACATCCCGATGTCGGCAGTCGCCGAGACGTCGGTCATGACCGGCGGCTTCGGCGCCGAGTACGGCAATGCCCAGTCGGGCATCGTCCAGATCATCACCCGCGAGGGCGGGAACTCCTACACGGGCGAGATCGAGCTCAGCGGCAACGACTGGCAGTCCCTCGGCCTGGCCGACGACTGGACCTGGCAGTCGAGCCGCGGCGAGGCAGGCCCGTTCTCCGAGGCGCGCCTCAACGCCGAGGCCGCAGTCGGCGGCCCCGAGCCCATCACCAGCTTCCTGCTGCCCGCCATGGGCATCAACGTCCCCGGCGACAACAGGCTCTTCCTCTCCGGCGAGTTCCTCGAGATCGGCGGCGGCGAGGAGAACAGGTACCAGTACCAGTTCAACGGCTGGCAGACCCAGTACTCCGGCCAGGCCAAGCTCACGATCCGTCCCAGCGCCCGCACCAAGATAAACTTCTCGGGCTACCTGATGGACAGGGACTACGGCTGGAGCGACTGGGCCTGGAACAGGTTCGAGGAACCCTACATCGACACCGATACCAGCTCCTCCACCTACGGCGACACGCTGGCCTGGGGTCAGGACATCAGGTTCGGACTCCCCACCAGGTTCCTCGAGAACACGAGCATCAGCATGGGCCTCACCCAGACCCTCAGCGACGCCACTTTCATGGAGCTGAAGCTCAACCAGTACGTGTCCACCTTCAGCTACAAGATCCGCAACACGGACATGACCTGGCTGGGCGAGGGCTGGACCGCGGCAGACTGGCTGCTCTACTCCCCCTCCAGGATCCAGGACACCGACGGCTTCTACCGCCAGGGCGCCAGCAGGATGGCCTGGGGCGACACCCGCAGCCAGACATCCACTGCACGCTTCGACCTCACGAGCCAGATCAACCAGCAGCACCAGCTCAAGACCGGGTTCGAGGCCACCTACTACGACGTCTTCGACTACAGCGTCGACACGGCGTCGGGCGGAAACATCTACCTCAACCGCTACCACGCGTTCCCGAACGCCGGAGCGGTCTACTTCCAGGACAAGATGGAATACCGCGGGATGATCGTTAACGCCGGCCTCAGGTTCGACTACTTCGACCCCAACTTCGACGAGTTCCCGGCCGACCCGTCCAACCCGGTCACCCCGGGAACCACTCCCGAGGATCCCGACCACATCGTCAACCCCATCGAAGTGCCCATAAAGTACCACCTGAGCCCCCGCGTCGGCTTCTCGCACCCCATCACCGAGCGCGACGTGCTCCACTTCACCTATGGCCACTTCTTCCAGATGCCCATGCTGGACAGGATGTACTCCGGCTCGTCCTACGACCTGTCCGGCGCCTTCCCGCTGATCGGCAACGTCGACCTCGAGCCCGAGCAGACGATAGCCTACGAGGTGGGCGTCAAGCACCAGTTCGATGACTACACGATGCTCGACGTCACCGGCTTCTACAAGGACATCACCGGCCTGGTCGACACCGAGAAGAACTTCTACACCGCCGTCGACTCCTACGACCGCTACATCAACGGCGACTTCGGCAACGTCCGCGGCGCGGAGCTAACCCTGATGAGGCGCCCCACGGGCTTCTTCTCCGCCAGCGCCAGCTACACCTACCAGGTGGCCAAGGGCAAGTCCTCCGGCGCCACCCAGAACTACTCGTACCTCTGGTCCGGCTGGGTCATCCCCAAGCACGAGTCCTACCTCGACTGGGATCAGAGGCACTCCTTCAACGCCGACCTCGACTTCCGCATCCCCCAGGGCGAAGGCCCCAGGATCGGCAACTATCCGTTCCTCGAGGGTTTCGGGACGACCGTGACGTTCAACTACGGCTCGGGATTCCCGTACACTCCCGCGGGCCAGGCCAGCGCCTCCCCCGAGATCAACAGCAGCCGCTACCCCTGGACCCTCGACACCGACGTCAAGATCAACCGCACGATCTGGGCGGGCCCTCTGACGATGGATGTGTACTGCTGGATCATCAACGTCTTCGACCGCAGGAACATCACGACGATCGCCGATTTCGCCTGGTACGACGCCGACCAGGACGGTGACGGCAGGCCCGATCGCGATCCCACGGGCGCCCAGGACAATCCGTACGTCTACTCCCGCCCGAGGATGATCAGGTTCGGGTTCGGGCTGGAGTGGTAGGAGAGTAACCAGGGAACCACAGGGGCGGTCCCGAGGGGGACCGCCCCCCACCGAGTCACAAGGAGTTGTCCCTCATGCGTAACATTCTCTTGGCAGTCCTCATGCTGGCTGCTGCTTCCTGGGCGCAGGCACCCGCCGATACGACCGCTCCGGCCCCCGTCGACACCACCACCCAGATCGCCGAGCCGGTCGTCGAGCCGGTGACCCCGCCCGCCGACTCCGCGGCCGTTCCCGCAGGCGAGGACATCGAGAGGCCCCAGAACGCCGCGATGGACCTGAAGGACCTGTTCATCGCCGGCGGCATATTCATGTGGCCGCTGCTCCTCAGCGCCATCATCGGTGTAGCGATCGGCATCGAGAGGTACATCGTCCTGCGCAAGTGCAAGATCAACCAGGGCACCTTCCTCGACCAGCTCGGCGGGTACATCCGCAAGGGCGACCACAAGGGCGCCGAAGATCTCTGTGACCGCACCCGCGGTCCTGTTGCATCCATCCTCCGCGCCGGCCTCGTCAGGCGTGACAAGGGCCTCGAGGCAGTGGAGAAGGGTATCGAGACCGCCGCCCAGGTAGAGATGTCCTTCCTCGAGAAGGGGCTCATCGTCATGGCCTCCGTGGTCGTCGTGGCCCCGATGCTCGGCTTCCTCGGCACCGTCTCGGGCATGATCAACGCCTTCGGCGCCATCGCCGCGGCGAAGAACGTCGAGGCCAGCCTGGTCGCGAGCGGTATCCAGGAGGCCCTCATCACCACGGCTGCCGGCCTCATGATCGCCATCCCCGTGCAGCTCGCCTATAACTGGTACATCTCGATCATCGGCAGGTACGTCATCGACATGGAGGAGGCGAGCAGCTTCCTGATCGATACACTCTCCGACATGGAACTGCTCAAGAAGCTCTAGAAGGGGATCGGATGCGACTCCTCAAGAAACCGACAGCAAGCGCGGACATCCCGGAAGCATCGATGGCCGACATCGGCTTCCTGCTGCTGATCTTCTTCCTCGTCACGACGACGTTCGAGGTCCAGAAGGGCATCTCCTACAGGCTGCCCAAGAAGCCCGACGAGCAGACGCAGGAAGTCATCATCGACGAGGCCAACCGCCTCATGATGACGGTCAAGCAGTGGGGCCTGAACGAGTATGTCGCACTCATCGACCAGGCTCCTCCGGGGGGTCCGCTCCAGAGGGCCAGGGCGGGCGAGGACGTGAGCCTCGAGTCCGACTCGCTGGTGTCCGGTATACGGTCGCTGGCGAGCGACAGGGTCGAGGCGCTCTCCGCCACCCGTTCGAGGCTGCTCACCAACGTGCTCGTGGCGATGGACCTGCCCGAGAACACGTACTCGAGCCTCGAGCGGGCAGTCGAGGGCGAGAACCTGGTTCCCCAGGTGAAGCCCGGCCTCATGCGGATCCTGCTCGGCGGCGAGATAGCCGTCGACGACGATCCCCTGTTCGGGCAGGTGGCGTTCGGCGACACCCTCGTCCTGGCCGACGCCGTACAGGGCGAGATAGCTACGGTCGTGAGGGAGAGCGAACTCGTCGTCATCCTCAAGTTCTTCCCCGACTGCGACTACAACGGAATGGTCCAGGCGCTCGACATGCTCAGGCGCAACGGCGTCAGCCGTACCGGTATAACGATCCAGGAGAGGACGGGGGGTGGGGCCTGATGCTGATACAGCGTAGGATCAGAGCTGCGGCGAAGGTCTACACCGGATCCTCGGCGGACCTCGTCTTCATTCTCATCATCTTCTTCATGAGCACGACCCTCTTCAAGGAGGAGGGCGGGATGAGCATAAGGTTCCCGCAGGCCCATCCCGAGGTCATGACGGAGATAGGCAAGCAGTCGCTCTCGATCAAGGTGTGGATCAAGCAGGTCACGCCGGGCGACCCGTCGAGCGAGCTGGTGGCCCGCATCGGCGACTTCGACATGCCCGTGAGCGACGTTCCCCAGCAGCTGCGGACTCTCAGCGAGCGGCTCTGGCGCGAGCAGAACAAGTCCGTCGACGTGATAGTGTTCAACGTCGACCAGAGGGTCCCCATGGGGGACATGGTCGAACTGTTCAACGCTTTGCGCTACGAAGAGCTCTACAGCGTGATGTTCAACGCGGTAGAGCATTCCTACTGAGGGGGGTGGAGCATGAGCACCCATGCGAACAGCGAGTTCCAGGAGCGCTCGGCCCTCCTGTACGACTGGGCGATCGCGGGCGCAATCGCCAGCATGATCCTGCTCCTCGAGGTCATCCCGAGGAGCGAGATGGGGCGCATCAGCACCCGCACGACCGACACCGAGATGGAGGCAGTCGAGGCCGACATAGCCTTCGACGAGCAGGTCGAGGAGCAGCAGGAGGAGGTCCAGCAGCAGCAGGAGGAGATGCAGCAGGCCGCGGAGCAGATGATCCAGGAGCTCCAGACCGATGTCACCATCTCCCTCAGCACCGACACGATAGGCCTCTCCAGCGTCACGACGGTGTCCCAGACCATAGAGGACATCGGCCCCGGCGACGGTGGCACCGAGATGGGTCCCCCCAGGTTCATGCCCGCGGAGGTGTTCCCTTCCTGCACGTTCCAGCCTGCGCCCGAGTACCCCGAAATGGCCAGGATGGCCGGCGTGGAAGGCAACGTCGTGCTCTGGGTCTACGTGAAGACGGACGGCACTGTGGGCGACGTGCAGCTCTACAACTCGAGCGGGGTCGAATCCCTCGACCAGGCGGCGCTCTCTGCGGCGCCCCGCACCCGCTGGGTACCGGCGTCGAACAACGGGATACCGGTGGGAGTGTGGACCACGCTCACTTACCGGTTCACCCTGACGACATGAGAACAGCAATGGGGAAGGAACTCTCTCACACTTCCGGGCCAGGCCGTGAATCGGCCGGCCCGGAGACCAAGCTTACGAATCGGAGGTGAAGGAGGGTATGAGAAGATCCAGCCTGAGACCCGGTTTCCTGATCCTGGCGACCCTTTTGCTGGTCGTCATGACCGGCGCGGCGGGGGCCAGGAGCATGAGGCAGATGACGCTGCCCGAGGGGACCGACGCTCGCCCGTCCGCGGTCTGGGTTCTGCACAACCTCAACAACAACTGGAGTGCGTTCCTGAACATCGGCCTGTTCGGCGATCCCTGGTCGGTCTACCCGTCCTGCGAATGGCCGGGCGGCGAGGGCAACAGCTACCTCTGGGACGGCGAGTTCTGGAGCGCATGCTACGGCCCCGTGACGGTGCACGGCGATTCACTCGCCAAGTGGGCGAGCGTCACGGACTACTCCACGGGCTGGGAGTTCTGGCCCAGCGAGGGCTTCCCGCTGGTCAAGCTCTCCCCGGGCCCGACCGCGCTCGAAGAGAGCCACTACGGCTATGACGACTGGGGCCCCTACAACGACGATCCCTACGGCCTCAAGATCTATGAAGAGAACTACTCCTGGGGCACCCCGGGCTTCAACAACTTCATAGCAAACTACTTCGTGGCCACCCACGAGAGCTCCCACGGGAACCCCGGCGTCCCGCTGGAGGCCCTCACCCTGGCGATCAAGGGTGACTGCGACATCGCCGATGCCGATGTCTCCGACTGCCACCTCGACGACATGGTCTTCTACGACGGCCACGTCATCTGGTGCAACGACCCCGAGGCCACGTTCGAGTACGTGTTCGACAACGGGACCCCCGGTTCCGAGGCCGACGCCTACACGTACCAGCAGAACCCGGATGCCTCGTACGATAATCCGGAAGACAACATCTTCTACTACTACAACTATCTCGGCTCCGACGGCATAGTCGACGCCGACGTAGACGGGAACGGCGTCAGCGACCACTTCACCATCCTGGCGAAGGTGGACAACGTCTCCGGCGACACCGTCTACACCGTCGATCCCAACACGGGCCTGGATCTCTTCGCTCTGGGAATGCCCGAGAACCACTGGAACCACGTCGTCGGCGACACGACCTACCTGGTCGTCCCGCGCAACATGTCCTACATCTGGGACAGCGACCTCGCGGCGTCCTCGATCGATGACTCGGGCGAGCCCGACGTCATCCCGCCCTGCAACGGGTTCATCGGCTGGCGCCTGCTCGACTACTGGGTGAGGCACAGCGACGGCACCATCGAGCGCCCGATCGACGTGTACGGCTACCCGATCCCCCTGTCCCACACCTGGTGGAACTGGGAGAGCGACCCGGGCAGCGATCCCGAGCGCTACAACATGCAGTGGGGCGCCAATCCCGACGCCAGCGGCCAGTTCAGCGGACCGACCTTCCTCGAAGACTGGGTCGGCAACCCCAACGCGCCCGAGGCCATCTCGACCACTAACCAGGGCCCCTGGCCGATAGTCGACGACAACCCGATCGCGCAGGGCTATCCGACCTTCGACTACAGGTTCCTGCTGACGATGGGCCCGACCACGCTCGCCGACGGCGACAGCCTGTTCATGGTGGGCGGCTGGATAGTCGGCCTGGGCCTGGACGGCCTCCGCAGGGACGCTGATGCCCTGCTCGACGCGTACTACCGCGATGGCGGATGGGGAGTGCCTAAGCTCCCGCCGACCCCCGTCCTCTTCTACGAGGCCCAGAACGGCAACGTCCACCTGGAGTGGGGCGCCAACGCCGAGACCTACACGCCGTTCGGCGGCTACCGCATCTACAGGGCAACGTTCAATCCGTCCGGCTGGGAGCTCATCGACGAGATAGCGGGAACCGGCACCTACTCCTACGACGACAGCACGGTCGTCAACGGATTCCCCTACTACTACGTCGTATGCAGCTTCGACGCCGAAACCGGTGTCGAGAGCACCAAGTCCAACTACAAGCAGACCATCGAGGGCACGCCCCTCTCAGTGGTGCCCTACTGGTACTCCTCGGCCGACTGGAAGGATCTCGTCACGGTGGTCCCCAACCCGTACCGCGGATCCGCGGCATGGGAGCAGACCTACTTCGACAAGATCGCCTTCGTGAATCTCCCGGCCATGTGCGACATCTACATCTACACGCTCGGCGGAGACCATGTCATCACGCTCGAGCACCGCGGCTGGGGCGGCGACGAGGGAACGGAGTTCTGGGACCTCATCAGCCGCAATGATCAGGAGGTCGTCTCCGGTCTCTACTTCTACAGGATAGAGACAGAGGACGACTACGTAATCGGCAAGTTCGCCATCATAAAGTAGGGAGGAGGGGGCAATGAAACTGACAGGAAGAATCCTGGTTGCAGCGGCTGCCGTCCTCCTGCTCTTCCCGGCGGTGGCAGACGCCAGCTTCGCCAAGGTCGGCACTGCCGGCGCCCAGTTCCTCAAGCTGGGGCTGGGCACCAGGGGCGCCGCGATGGGTGGAGCCTTCGTAGCCACGGCGGACGATGCGAGCGCAGCCTGGTGGAACCCGGCATGTCTGGTACGCGTGCCCGGCACGCAGGTCCAGCTTACCCACACCGAGTGGTTCGAGGATGTCCGGTACGAGGCGGGCGTGGTGACGCGGGAATTCCCGATGATCGGCACCTTCGCCCTCCAGTTCGGGCTCCTCAGCTCCGGCGACATGGACGAGACGACCATCGAGCAGCCCCAGGGCACCGGTGAGACCTTCACCTGCAGCGACATGGTCGTCGGGCTGACCTATTCCAGGATGCTGACCGACAGGTTCAGCACGGGTGTGACGTTCAAGTACGTCCACGAAGGGTGGGACGACATAGGCGCCTCCGGAGTCGCCGTCGACCTCGGGACGCTGTACAACACGGGCTTCCGCTCGCTGCGCATCGGCATGACGATCCAGCACTTCGGCGGCGAGCTCACGCCGGATGGTGATTTCGACGACTACTACAGCGGGGCTGACTCGCTGTCCTCCTACACCGCGTACTCCCTGCCCATGACCTTCAAGCTGGGCCTCGCGATGGACGTCATCGACGAGGGTCCCCACTTCATGACGATCGCCGTCGACGGGATCCATCCCAACGACAACGTCGAGCAGGTGGGCATCGGAGGGGAATACTGGTACAACGGCATGGTCGCGATCCGTGGCGGCTACAGGGTCAATACGGACGAGGAGGGGCTCACGGCCGGTGCGGGATTCCGCATCCCCGTCGGCGGGCAGACGATAGCCCTCGACTACGCATATGCCGACTTCAACAGGCTGGACATGGTGCACAGGGCCAGCCTGGGGTTCGAGTTCTAGAACCTGTGCGGGCCGGGGGGGGTGCGCCCCTCCCGGCCCCGCAGGGCGGAAGGTCCTGAGATGACTGTACCGGCACTCATCCTCCTCGCGGCAACCGGCCTCCAGCTCGGCTGGACGGTAGAGCCCGCCACGGCCTCGGAGCCCGGCTCGATCAGGGTCAGCGCCCTGCTCGAGGAGGGGGATCTCGTCTTCGTCTTCGGTGAAGGGCCGGAAACCGCCACCTTCGAGACGGTAGCGACCCTCGAGGGTGACGGTGAGGGCTTCGCCAGGAGCGGGGGCACGGTGGTCCGGTCCGATCTCCCGTTCATCCAGGAGCTCGTCCTCGAGGATGTCGAGTCCGGTGGATACCGCCTGTCGCTCATGGTCCGCGACCTCGAATCGGGTCGCGTCACGATGCGCGAGGCGACCCTGGACGTCCCGGTGAGAACGGCGGAGAGCTGGTCCTCCTCGATGATACGGCTGACCGGCGGGCGCGAGCGCATCGCAGGCTCGGTCGACATCGCATGGCAAGCCTTCCCTCCTGCCGGATCGGAACCGGACGTCCCGGTCACCGCGGCGTACGCCCTGAGATATCTCTCCGGAGAAACCCTGCAGGAGGGATGGCTCCGGGATTCCGGCGGCGTCTTCACCGCCACGATCCCGCTGCAGTCCGTCCATTCCGGTGACTACGAGCTCATCGTGGCGGCGCTCCTGGACTCCACGGTCCAGACATCGTCGGCCCTTCTGCTCGGAGTCGAGGAGGACTGGGACATCTGGGGGAGGAACGCCTCCATGACAGCCGACCTGGTGAGGCCGATCGCCGACCCATCCCTCCTCGACGAGATCGAGGATGTGGATTCTGAAGCCGGCAGGATGGCCGTCATGTCGGAGTTCTGGAAGGCGCTCGACCCCACCCCGATGACGGAGCGGAACGAGTACCGGGAACTGTATCTCGAGAGACTCGATACGATAATGGAACGCTTCTCCAGGTCGGCCACCCCGGGCATAGAGACGGACATGGGTCTGGTCTACGCCCTTCTCGGAGAGCCCGACATCCTGGAGGACATGCCGTTCGAAACCGCCGACACTCCCTACCAGGTCTGGACCTACTTCACACCGCCCATCACGGTGGTCTTCGCCGACCAGTACGGAATCGGCATGTACGAACTCGTCACCTCATGGCCCGAGATCAGGAGGGCGTATGAGAGGATCTGACCTGTCGGCGGTCCTGCTCGCCGCGGCGGTGTGCTCCGCCGGATCGGGGCTCGCCACGACATCCGAGGGTGATCTGGGCTTCAGCATCGACACGGCCCTGTTCCGCCTCGTCGATTCAGACTCGCTCCTCCTCGAGGTGTACGAGAGCGTCCCGGTCGACCAGTTCGCGAACACCGAAGGCCTGGCAACCTTCCAGACGGACGTGGTGCTGATGTCCGCGGAGGGTGACACGGTCGCGGTTCAGCAGTGGATATCGGAGACGGAATGGACCGAGGGCCGCGAGATCGTGAACTCCACGGTCATGGCCGTAGGGCCGGGGGATCATTCCCTCCTCGTCACCATCACCGATCTCGGAAATGGCAGGAGGGGAGCCGCGGCCAGGTCCGTTGCCGGCCTGGATGCGGGGGCCCTGAGCGAGATGGAGGTCGCGAACACCGTGATGCCCGCGGCCGAGGAATCCCAGAATCCGCTCCGCAAGGGCGGTCTGCTTGTCTTCCCGGCTGCCGACGGCAGGTTCGACCTGCCCGGAGAGCACAGGGCCTTCATCTACTCCGAGATCTACGGCATGGGCGGAGTTTCGGTGCTCAGGCAGAGCCGCTTCACGGATGCCTCGGGCGCCCTGCTGTTCGCCCGCCCCTGGGATCTCGTGCAGATCCCCGAGGGTGTGGAGGCGGTCGGTCTGATCGACAGCCTCGACCTATCGGGCGCACGGGTCTCCGGTCTCCACTATATCGAAACAGCCGTCATCGCAGGCGGGGACACCCTCATCGCGCGCAAGCCCGTCATGGTGCTGCGCCAGACCGCGGCTGCCGTGGCTGAAATCGACCCGGCCGCCACCGGAGATGCAGTCTCCTTCCTGCGGCAGTTCACTCTTATCCTGTCATCCGGTGAAAGGGCGGTATTCGATGGTCTCGACGGAGACGATGCGAGAGCCGCCTACTACGGTCAGTACTGGGCATCGAGACCTTCCGCCGAGAGGGCGGACTTCGAGGCCCGGTGCAGGGAGGCGGAGTCCTTCGCCTCCGTGTTCAGAGAGGGATGGAGGACCGACAGGGGAAGGGTCTACATCAAGTTCGGGAGGCCCGACGAGATCGAGCGCATGCCGATCCAGGTCGACATGCTCCCCTACGAGATCTGGACCTTCACCAGCCAGGGAACCGAGACGTTCGTGTTCGTCGACAACGACGGCACGGGCAACTTCACCCAGCTCTACTCCACGGTTCCCGGAGAGGTCAGCTACTCCAACTGGGAGAACATGCTGTCCCCCGTAGGCGCCGGCACGACTGGAGATACGGAATGAGGCAAGTATCAGGTGGAACGACATCCGGGCGCCTGGGGGGCGCCGGGAGGATGCTATCCGGCAGCGGCGACATGCTGCCGCTCGTCAGGAGGAGGTTGAGTATGAGAGCAAGGACGGGATCCCGCCTGGCAGGCCTTCTGTCTACCGCGGCGGTGCTCCTGTTGCCGGCCATGGGCATCGGTACCGCAGACGCTCTGGATGTCGGGGAGGTCGTTCAGCTCCTCGTCCCCGACGTGTCCCAGTTCCCGGGCGATCCGGAAACCATGGACTTCATCTGCGTCGCAGAGACCGAGCACGCCTACTGGCTGGTCCAGGACTCGACGTACCTCGGTACCAATCCAGACACGCCCGATCCCGACCTTGTCTGGGGCGGATTCATCACCCAGACCGAGATCGACAGCCTGACGGCCCAGTTCGAGGGCGAGGGCGTCGACGTGTACGGGACGGTGACCTCCCTGCTGGGATCCGTTCCCGATACCGACGGGGATCCCAAGATCTGGATAGTCTTCGCCGACTTCCCCGACTACTACCAGAACCAGAGCGCTCCATCGACCCGCGTCGGCAGGATGGCCTACGTCAATCCCGCGGACATCGATGGTTCCGGCGCCTTCAACAACCATGACATCTTCTACATCAGCGCCGGGAACTACGACATAAACCAGGGCGTGGCCTCCAAGCTGCGCACGTGGCACATCGCCAACGGCCTTGCGATGCTGATCCGCACCGGCGTCCGGACCGACGAGGACCTGTGGGTCAGCAGGGGTCTCGGATGCATAGCCCAGTACGAGTGCTACGGCCTGACCTACACAGCCATCGGTGCATCCAAGTTCGGCATCGAGGGTGCTGTGAGGAACTTCGAATACGCCGCCCCCATCGAGCTCCCGAACGCCTTCTCCGGCGTGAAGGCCCTCGACTTCATCAGGAACCAGGGGCAGGAGTTCCTCTGGTTCATGTACCTCAGGCAGCGCGTGGCGGACGACATCTGCTACGACATCGCCCAGGCCGACACCACGGGCATGCAGGCGGTCGCCCGCGCGATCGATCCGGCCGTGCCCGACAGCGTGGCCTTCGAGCAGCTCATATACCCCATCTATGAAGACTGGTTGATCACCAACGTGGTCAACCATCTCCGCAGCGACTACGAGGGCGGGATCTACAGGTACGACTTCCTCGAAGGCAGCGCGTACCAGTTCTCGCACTCCTCGCAGACGGCGGCCTTCGTGGGGCAGTTCGCCGGATATCCCTTCGACGACTTCATCGGGGAATTCTCGATAGCAGCGCCGATCTTCGCTGCCCAGTACGCCAAGTTCATCCCCGACTACTCGGCCTACCCGACCGTCTACTTCAACGGCATGTACTGCGACGGCACGGGTTCCGGCCCGGCGATCGACGGCAGGTGGGTGGGCTACCTCATCCGCACCGGCGCCGACTCCACCCTGATCTCGGTCGAACAGGTGGAGCTGACCACGGAGAACCTGTACTCCAACACGTTCGACCTCGGTGGAGGCGGAGACAACTTCCTGGTCGTGACCAACAACAACCCCGGCGGCCAGTCCGAACTCAAGTTCGTTCTCTCCCAGGACACCGCCGACAGGGGAGTCCTGATCGCCTTCTTCCAGAATCTCGTGAACCCCCAGCAGATCGACATCTATACCACCCCCTACTACACCGCCACTAACTTGCCCGAGGGGTTCGACTGGTGGGGCCCGATCCTCCAGATCTCCCACATAGTCGACTCCACGCCGGACAGCACGGCCGTGATCGACATGACGGCCTTCGCCGGCACCCTCTGGAACAAGAGGTTCGCGGCCTGGGCCGAGGGTGACTACCAGGTCACGATGGGCGGATACGACTCACTCGGCCGCGCCATCGAGGCCACCAGAACCCTCTCCGTCGGCTATGTCGAATCCTCCGGCCTCGTGGTGGACATCACCGAGGCCAGGGTCGACATCGAGCCCGGCGCCATGGCTCCCGGCTCCTGCGTGATGCTGGCCGAGGCGGACGAACTCTCGATCTCCATGGCTTCCGGCACCCCGGTCGAAGCCCTGGTGACGGCCATGGATGGCATCATCGAGGGGCCAGTGATGGTGGGCGACGTCGACGGGACCATCTCGTTCCCCGCGTCGGGCACCAGGGGCTCGGTCTACCGCTGGACGGACGGCGCCTGGGCGCCGGTCGACAGCTACCATCAGGGCGACAGGATGAACGCCCCGATAAGCGAGGGCGGCATCTACGTGTACGGGACGGCTCCGGGCGTAGTCTCCCCCGAGCTGCCCACGGCACTGACCCTCGCGGGCACCTATCCCAACCCCTTCAGCTCCGAGGCAGTGATCAGCTTCAGCCTCCCGACGGCCGGGAACGCCTCCCTGAGGGTCTACGACATGTCCGGCAGGATCATCCGCACGATAGCGGACGGCGAGATGGCCGCAGCGGCCCATTCGCTCGTCTGGGACGGCAGGGATGACTCCGGCAACACCGTGGCAGCGGGCGTCTACTTCTGCAGGCTCGAGTCCTCCGGACAGAGCGCGGTGCAGAAGATGCTCCGCATAGCAGAGTAGTAGGAGGGAGAACATGAAGATACTGAGATCGCTGGTTCTCCCGGCCGCGTTCAGCCTCGCCCTCTTTGCGGGCTGCAACCCCGAGAACCCCGACCTGCCAGATCCCAAGCTCCCTGCAGGGTACTGCCAGGACGGCTGGGACGCCTACGAGGCCGGTGACTACGAGCTGGCCCTGGAGAACTTCCAGGCAGCCATAGATCTGGACGTCACCTACCCCGAGGGCTATCTCGGCGCCGGCTGGGCGATGATCCACATGGCCGACTACTGGCTGATAGCCGACAACTACTTCTACATGGCGATCCAGCAGGATGCCGGTTTCGCGCCCCTGGTCGAGAGAAACGAGATGCTCGTCCAGGACACCATGTGGACGGTCTTCGAGTGCCTCGACCCGCAGCTCCCGCCCGAGGTCCTCGATCCGATCCTCGAGCAGCTCGGTACGATGGGGCCGGAATGGGTCGGTGAAGAGATCTACGACATCGTCACCGCCGACGGCCAACCCGACATCCCCTACAGGTTCCACACCGACTACGAGATCCCAGTCGCACTCCTCTCCGCCACGAACAACTTCTCCCTGCAGCCGTGCGATGTGGACAGCATCGTCCCCGACGGTGAGGGCGGCACCTGGGTCTACCTCAACGGCAACTACCGCGGCGTCAAGATCAGTGACGAGGTGACGATCCCGACCTGGATCTGCGCCGACAACGAGGTGGTCTACGACTACTCGGCGTACGAGCCCTCCGAGCTCTCGCAGGACTCGTACGACGCACTCGCGGGCTGGATCATGCTGCAGCACGCAAGGGGCAGCAACGGAAGCGCCCTTACGGCGAATGCAGCAGTCTGGGTCCTCGACCGGGAGCTCGACACCTACACGTTCGGTGCCGGCACCTATCGCGAGGGGCTCGAGGACATCAACCTGGTACAGCTCAAGGGCATGGCCGCGGCAACCTCCTTCAACGAGAAGATCTACCCCTTCGCGTGGTTCGACTGCACCAGCGAGGGCTACGGTCTCCAGTTGAACAGGTTCGCCCCCGAGTTCCTGTTCCAGCTCGTACAGGTCATCGAGTCGATGATCGTCTTCGAGGGCTAGCGCCAGCAGCCAGGCCCGGTTCACACCGGGCCTGGCTCCGGCCGCCCTGCCATCGTTCCCTGAGGGGGCTCCCCGCGGAGCCCCCTCCCCCTTCCCCCCCTCGAGAACGCGTTTAGCACATCGATTACGCGCAGCGGAATCGATGCGTAGTCCGCAGCATGGTTCCCGAAGGGAACCTGCGAGAGGACGTGCCGGATCCGCCTCCGCGGATCCGGGCCTTCGCCTGCGGCATCCTGCCGCAGCATCATCGGCTCGAGGGAGTATTGACAGCCTTCGGCAGGTTCTGAGGAAGTTCGCTCCGGGCCTTCTCGCTGCCCGCCGTGCGGGATGTCTTTCGAAGTACTCCGAGATCCTCTCGCGGCTTGCCATGCATTTTATCCCGAAGGGTGGCAAGCCACTGTCGGATCAGCTTATCTCCGACGACTCAGAGATAAGCGTGTCAGGCCCTTCATTTCCGCTGACGCGGAAATGAAGGCGTCGCCAGCATGTTTGCGCAGCAAACTGCGAGAGACCATGAACGCTAGCTATTACGTTCGTATTCCTGCCGGCTCCCCTTGTGGGAGCCCGCAGGAGTGTTCGCTTCGGGCCTTCTCGCTGCCCGCCGTGCAGGATGTCTTTCGAAGTACGCCGAGATCCTCTCGCGGCTTGCCATGCATTTATCCCGAAGAGTGGCAAGCCACTGTCGGATCAGCTTATCTCCGACGACTCAGAGATAAGCGTGTCAGGCCCTTCATTTCCGCTGACGCGGAAATGAGCGTCTAGCGGGGGGTGGTGATCCAGAAGACGTCCATGCTCTCGCCGGGGTCCCTGCGGTCGGAGCTGAATACAATCCAGTCGCCGGTGGGGTTCCAGGCGGGGTAGACGTCCATCGCCTCGTCCTCGGTCACCTGTATCAGGTTCCCCGATGACAGCTCTCCGATCCAGATCTCGTAGTTCCCGGTGCTGTCGGACGAGAACGTGAACCACCCGTCGCCCTGGCCCCAGCAGGGATGGATCGCGTCGGAAGGGCCGCCGACCACCTCGTGCGCGTCGGAGCCGTCCGGGCGGATCGCCCAGATGTCGCCCTGGCCCGCCTCGTTCCTCTGGAAGAGGATCCAGTCACCCTCGGGAGAGTAGGAAGGCCTTAGGCAGTCGACACCTTCCGGCGTGTAGAGGGGAACGGGCGCGACGCTGTCCAGCGCGGATCTCCACAGTCCCCATGAACCGCCATCGAGAGTGGCCCAGATCATGCTGTCGGCGTCGGGATTCCATGATGGGTGCCTGTGCTCGAGGCTGTCGTAGAGCACGAGATGGACCTCGTACAGGTTGCCCTGCATCCATCTGATCTCGGTGGATCCGTCGTCGTGCGAGGCGGTGTAGATGATCTTCCCGACCTCCTCGCCGAGAGTGTCGGACCAGCACCCGTTGGGCCCGTTCGACTCGTCGAAGTCGGTGAAGGTGCGGAGGGAGGGGTCGTCGCCGTAGTTGTAGCCGTAGATGTTCGGGTCTCCGGCGTAGTCGGAGCAGAACAGGAGGATGTTCCCGCCCCTGTTGAAGGCCAGGGCCGTGTCCGAGAAGGGGGCCGGGGAGCCTATGTAGTATTCGGCTCCATCGGGCCAGGGTTCGAACCCTTCGGGGTTGTCCCCGCAGGAGACCGCGAAGACGGACATGGATGCCAGCAATGACAGAGTGGTGAATCGAGCGGTTCTCCCCATGGTGATGTCCCCCGTCACGCCGGAGGCCCGGCCTCGATGGACGCACCGAGCGCCCGGAGCCTCTCGACGAGGTTTTCGTATCCCCTCTCTATCTGATGCACATTCCTTATCAGGCTGCGCCCCTCGGCGCACAGCGCCGCGGTGAGCAGGGCCATGCCGGCTCTTATATCCGGGCTCGAGACATCCGTTCCCCTGAGCCTGGAAGGTCCGGCGACCACTACACGGTGAGGATCGCAGAGAATGATCGAGGCTCCCATCGCCACGAGCTTGTCCACGAAGAAGAGCCTGCTCTCGAACATCTTCTCGAAGATCAGCACGGTTCCGCGCGACTGGGTGGCCGTGACGACCGCAGTGCTCGTCAGGTCGGGCGAGAAGCCGGGCCACGGGGCGTCGTACACCGTGGGGATCGCGCCGCCCCTGTCGGAAACGATCTCCAGGCCGTGACTCCCGTCGACGACGACGTCTCCTCCGTCGAAAGAGATCTCCACACCGAGCTTCCCCAGCCCGTTCATCGTGGGTTCGACGATCGAAGGATCGACTCCGCGTATCCTGACACCCTTCCCGCAGCAGGCCGAGAGGCCGATGAAGCTGCCGACCTCGATGTGGTCGGGCGCCACCCTGTGGGATGCCCCTCCGAGGAGGCCGCCGCGGCCCCTCACCACCAGCCGGTTCGTCCCCGCCCCCTCGATCGACGCGCCCATGGACGTCAGCAGAAGGGCGAGGTCCTGAACGTTGGGCTCGCACGCCGCGTTGTAGACCACCGTGGTTCCGGACACCGCCGAAGCGGCCATCATCACGTTCTCGGTGGCCGTCACCGAGGGCTCGTCCAGCAGCATCGCCGTCCCCCGGAGCGAGCGCCCCTCGAACCGGTAGGAGCCTCCATCGATGGCCACCTCTGCACCGAGGGCCTCGAGCGAGATGAAGTGCGAGTCGAGCCTCCTGCGCCCGATCACGTCACCTCCGGGAGGAGGGAGCGCGAGCCTCCCGCACCGGGCGAGCAGCGGCCCGGCCAGCAGTATGGATGCCCTGATGGACCTGGCCTTGTCGAAGTCGAGCCTGTCGGGATCCACCGAGGAGGCGGTAAGGGTCACCGAACGCCCCGGCCTGTCCTCCTCGACGGAGACGCCGAGGCCAGCCAGGAGCTCGAGCATCGCATGGACGTCGCGTATGGACGGCAGGTTCTCGAACCGGACGGGTTCGTCGGTCAGCAGGCATGCCGCGAGCTCCGGCAGGGCAGCGTTCTTGCTGCCCGAAGGCACGAGCGTGCCCGAGAGCCCGGCCGGCCCTTCGACGAGCCAGGAATCCTGCGGGAGGGGCCCCTTCACTTGCCCTTCCTGTCCGGGCCCAGCTTGCGGAGGAGGGTGTGGTAGAGGTCGGGATAGTCCTTCGGAACCCACATCTGCGACAGGAGCCAGGTGACGTACTGCGGGTCCTGCACCACTATGTCCTCGACGAGGCTGCCGCGGTACTTGCCGAAGCTGAACACGAGCACCTCGAGAGGCGACCTGGCGAAGGCGGCAAGCTCATCCCACGTGCTGACGGTCAGGAGACCGCCGTCCCGTGCGAAGTGGACGAGCCTGCGCACCAGGTGCGCGTCGAAGAGCGCCCTGTGCGGATCGCCCTCGAGGCCTTCCCCCAGCCCGAACCTGTAGCGCAGGACCTGGAGGGCGTGGGATGGGATGTCGGGCCAGAGATGCCTGGCCAGGCGCAGCGAATCCACCGTGTTCCCGTCGTCGAAGCGCCGGAATACGGAAGGCATCTGCCTGGCAAGTATGGTCAGGTCGAAAGGCGAGTTGTGGGCGCACACGATCGAGGCCCTCGCGGCGAATGACGCGATTCCGCTCTCGATCTCGCCGGCGGTGGGAGCTCCTGCCACCATCGCATCGGTGATGTGGTGGACGGCGGAGGCCTCCGGCGGGATCCTGTCCGAGGGTCTGACGAGCGAGTGGAACTCGGGAGTCTCGTCCGAAACCTGCCTCAACCCACTGTAAGAGACAAGCACGGCTCCGATTTCACATATTTCCGCCGTGGAGGGATCGGCGCCGGTGGTTTCGGTGTCGAGGAACAGCACCCCCGTAGTACCCCCGGCGGACGGAGGGGGCTCGTTCTGTGAGAAGAGGTCAAGGTCGCCGAACATGGGTCTATTCTATACCTGACTCGTCCCTGTGACAAACCGGCGCCCTGTGATGAAGACTCCCGCCCCGGCCCCGGTACGGTGATGTTCCGGCTGCCGAGGCCCTGTGTGCGATGAGTTTCGGTTCTCTCACCTGGAGGGTAGCATGAGGAGAGTGCTGGCAGTCGCGACCCTGCTGATCCTTGCCGCATCCTGCGGCGTGAAGGAGGATGCGTCGCCCCTGGACGTCCTCCCGGAGAGCGCGTTCGTCATGTGCGCCATTGCCGATCCCGCCGCCGTCGTCACTACGATCGACGACTACATCGAGCAGGGCGTTCCCCTGGCAGGCCCCGACCTGATCGCCAAGCAGATCTACGAGGGCGCCGGCATAACGCACCTCGACTCCCTGACGGCGATGACGGGCATGGATGTGCACGGGACCGTCGTGTTCTACGCCAGCGGGATCAACCCGCAGACCATCGGCGGGGCCATCGCCGCCCCCGACCCGGAGACCTTCTGGGCGAAGACCACCGAATGGGGCGCGGGATGGACCGACGTCGAAGCCATCGACGGGGTTCCCGTAAAGACATTCACCGACGGCGACATGACGGTGTTCGTCGCGACCTACAGGGGTCTCGCCCTGTTCGCCGGCTCCCGCAGCGAGATCTCGACGATGATGGACAGGATCGAGGGCCGTGTTCCCGGCGCGACCCTGACGGTGGCCCCCTCCACGGCGTGGATGAAGATGGACGTCTCGATGGTGGGCCCGATGGCGTCCGGCCAGCTCAACATGTATAGATCGCAGATACTGGGCGGCCTCGAGACCGAGATGACCGGCGCCCCGATGGAAGCCATGATGTCGAACATGGTCGTGCTCTACCTCGACGCCATCGACCTGTTCCTCCTCGAGACGAAGGACCTCGAGTACACCGTTACCTTCGGCCCCGAGAACATAGACGTCAACTGCCTGACCACCTTCGTCCCCGGCTCCAGCCTGGCCGGGCTGCTCGCGCCTGTCGAGGCGGTCGATCTTCTGCCCCTGCTGCCCGCCGGTGACGTGGGGGCTTCGAGGGTCTCGATGCCCCCCGAGGTCACGCGCGCGGCCATGTCCGCGATATTGACGGCCCTGGGCGGCGAGGTGAACCAGGAGTACGTCGACTTCACCGCCCAGCTCTCGGCGAACACCGCCTTCGCGATGTACAGCGACGGGTTCATGCACTTCACCGCCGCCTACGACATGCCCGAGGGAGCCGACATGGAGGACGTCGCCGGCTGGGTCGGCTACTCGCTCGACTTCAGCATGCAGATGATGCAGGGGATGCCCGGCCTCTCCTTCACGGCCCCGCGCGACACCGTCATCGACGGCATCACCTACCTCACCTACGGCACGTCCGTCGATCCCGCCGCGATGGAGCATCTCGAAGCCGGAACCGCACCGGTCGCCACCGGAACGGCAGAGCCCATGGAGTTCACGGTCTGGATGGCGCAGTGCGGCGATGCACTCGTGATGGAGATGGCTCCCGAACCCGGCCTTCTGGCCGGGATAGCCGGGGGCACCTTCGCAGGGGAGACCCAGGCCGCCGACGCCTACTTCTCCGCGGCCGGCTCCGACAAGGAAGTGGTCTTCGGGCTGGATTTCCCGGCCTACATGACCCTGATCGCGGACATGATGGGCGACGAGGCAGGCTTCGACTCCGAAGCGCTGTCGGGCTCCTCCGCCTGGATGTACTACACGGTCGACCTGACCGACCAGGGGGTCGTCTGCACGTCCACGGTCGACGGCAGCGACCTGGCCGAGATGATCGGCATGATGGCCACATCGGCCGGCGCGATGGCCGGCGGGGCGGGTGCCGTTCAGCAGTAGACCGCGGTTCCGATACGAGAAAGGGGAGGGGCCGCCCTGCGGCCCCTCCTTCCTCCTGGAACTGCGCGGAGGAGAACACGCCCTCTCGCAGATTCGCTTCACGAACCTGCTGACGGGCTACATATCAGTTCCGCTGCGTGGAACTGAAGAGTTGAAGATGTCCTGGGCCGCCTCGATGCCTTCATCGAAGGCCTTCATGACGCAGTCTGCGGCCCTGTGGGCCATGAGCGAGGCCTCCTCCTCCTGGCTGCGGGGCACCTTCGACAGGACGTAGTCGGCCAGGTCCACCCCTTCGGGAGCCTGCCCGATGCCCAGCCTGAGCCTCGCGAAGGAGTCGGTCCCCAGGCACGAGATGATGTTCGACAGCCCCTTGTGCCCCCCGGCCGAGCCCCCCTTCCGGAGGCGGAGCCTGCCGAGGGGCAGGCTGGTCTCGTCGCAGACCACCAGGAGATCGTCGGGCGTGAGGTCGTGGATCCTTAGGAGGGCGGCCGCCGCGCGGCCGCTCTCGTTCATGAAGGTCATGGGCTTGGCGAGTTCGAGCCCGCAGGGCAGCCTCGCCGCCGAGAAAAGGCCGGCGTTCTTCATGGAGACGCCGGCTTCCGCCGCCAGCACGTCGGCGGTCCAGAAGCCGGCGTTATGCCAGGTGAGCGAGTATGCGGGCCCGGGATTGCCCAGACAGAGGACAAGCCGCGGTCCGAGCACGCCGGTACCCCGTCAGTCCTTCTTCTTCTTCTCGTCCTCGGGCGCGGGGGCGGCTGAAGCGGCCTCCTCCGCAGGGGCCTCCTCCTCGGCAGGCTTGGCCTTCTCCACCGTGGGCGGCACCACGTGGGCGACGGGCAGGTCCAGCGTCGTGTCGACCCTGACGCCCTCGGGGAGGACGAGGTCGCTGACGTGCAGCGAATCGCCTATGTCGAGGTCGGAGACGTCGACGCTGATCTTCGACGGGATCGATGAAGCCTTGACCTTGATCTGCAGCTCGTGCATGAGCTGGTCGAAGACGCCGCCGAAGAGCAGGCCCTTGGGTGTGCCCTCGAAGTGCAGGGGTACCCTGACCTCGACGACCTGATCCATGGAGACGCGGTAGAAGTCGATGTGGAGAGGCTTGTCGGTCAGCCTGTCCCACTGGACCTCCTTGATGATCGCCGTGGTCTTCGCGCCCCTGGCGTCGACCAGGGCCACCATCCCGGAGGACGAAAAGCCGATCTTCTTCATGAACTCGAAAGCGTCGAGAGTGACGAGGGCCTCGCTCCCGCCGCCGTAGACGACACCGGGGAGGTCGCCCCTCCTGCGCATCCTGCGGGCCTCGGCCGAGCCGGCCGCCGCCCTGTCCGTGAACGAGAGCTCGATGATACCAGGCATTACTATAACCCCTTCCTCTCCGGGATAACGGTGGCTGGGGCGGGAGGACTCGAACCTCCAACAACAGGATCCAAAGTCCTGTGTCCTACCAGTTGGACGACACCCCAGCGGAACCTGTCGCCCTGCACACATGCCTCGCGTATCGCCTCGGGATGCTCGCCCCCAGCGATTCGGCCTCGCATGCCGTCCTGAAGAGGGCGTAGAAGCAGGATCCCGATCCGGACAGCCCCCAGGTGGACGCACACACGTCGAGCCTGGCGGCCGTCTCGGCCATGACCGGAGAGCGCTCCGCGAGGAGCGGCAGGAAGTCGTTGCAGAGGCTTACAGGGAAAGGTCTACCCTCATGCCATGCAAGTTCCGGGTGCGGAAGATCGTACATCGGCAGGCGCATCGTCAAGCCGGCGTGTTTCAGGTCCCAGTCGGCGTAAGCCCCGGCGGTGGAGGAGGGGATGCCCGGGTCGACTATCACGGCCCAGAAGTCGCCCGTCCGGATCGGGCTGATCCTGTCGCCCCTCCCCGTGACCACGGCGGCTCCGCCGCGCAGGAAGAACGGGACGTCGCTGCCGAGGGACAGCGCTATGGAGCCGATGCCTGGATCCATCCCGGTGAGCTCGCGGAGGAGCCTGAGCGTGCAGGCCGCGTCGCTGCTCCCCCCGCCGAGCCCCCCTCCCGCGGGGATCCTCTTCCTGATCCGGATCGCCGCTCCGTACGGAAGCCCGGCCCTCTCGATGAACGCCGAGGCGGCCCTGCAGGCGAGGTTCGTCGCATCGGCCGGCACCCGCCCGTCGCCGCCCGCCACCTCGATGGCGATCCCGGGGGAATCCGTAAGGCCGACCTCGATCGCGTCGGCGAGGGATACGGTGTGGAAGACGCTCCTGATTTCGTGGTAGCCGTCGTCCCTGCGGCCCAGGATCCTCAGGCCGAGGTTGATCTTGGCCTCCGCCGCCCCGGAGATGCAGCCGGTCACTGCACCGGTGCGGGGAAGAGCCTGAGGACGGCGATGACGGTGCCGAACCAGAGCAGGATGTTGAGGATGAGGGGCGGATCGGCCAGGAGCGTCTTCTCGGGGCTGCCGCCCATCCCCTTCATGTGGACGAGGTAGAGGTACCGGAATATCCCGAAGGCCACGAACGGCACCGTCATCCAGAGGTTCGGAGACACCTGCGCGGCCGTCCGCTCGCTGACCGTGTAGATGGCGTAGCACATCAGGCTGGACGCGGTGGAGATGCCGATCATCTCATCGAGCAGGTGGGCCGTGTACTCGCGGAGGATGGCCCTGTGCCCCCCTGCCGAGTCGCCGAGGGAGACCACCTCGGCCCTCCGCTTCGAGAAGGCGAGGAACACCGCCACGAAGAAAGTGCACAGCAGGAGCCAGGGCGAGATGGATATCCCGAATCCGGCATCGACGGCCAGCTCCACGCCTGCCAGGGCCCGCAGCACGAACCCCATGGCTATCAGGAGGCAGTCCAGGATGGGCACGTGCTTCAGCCGGAAGGAGTAGAGCATCTGCATGGCGAAGTAGGCGGTGCACACGGTGGCGAAGCCCGGCGAGAGGAGCCACGAGACGGCGAGGACGCCCGCGGAGAGCACGGCTCCTGCACCGAGCGCGATGCCCGCGCCCAGCCTCCCCGAGGCCACGGGACGGGACTTCTTCTCCGGATGGAGCATGTCCCTCCTGCGGTCCGCCACGTCGTTGAACAGGTAGACGGAGCCGGCGAGGAGGGAGAATGCCAGGGCGCCCAGGGCGGTCGCCGCGAATGCCTCGAGGCTCCAGAGGCGCGCAAAGATGATCCCCGCGAAGAGGAACACGTTCTTCAGCCAGGCCCTTGGCCTCAGGCTCTCGAGCAGGGCGAGGCCCCCGTCTGTCAATCCGCTTCCCATGCATGGAAACTATCTCTCCGGGACCTTTCGCGCAAGACGGGCATGGCGGGCCGGCCGGGCCGGAGGTATAATCTGGCGTCATGATCACTGGCCTGATGCTGATCCTCCTCCTGATCGGCGCCGGCAGCCCTGCACAACCATCCGGGATCCTCGTCGAGACGACGGGCGGAGAGCAGACCGGATCGGTGGGCAGGCTTCTGGATGAGCCCCTCGTCGTCCTTCTGTCCGACTCCGTCAGCGGAATTCCTCTCGTGGACGTTCCCGTGGTCTTCTCCATCGAACCGGGCTCAGGCAGCCTGATCCCCGTCGACGGACATCCCAGCACGTCCATCCTGACCGACTCCTCCTCGGGCGACGTCTACCAGCTGATGGTGGAGACCGATTCCGGCGGTACCGCATTCACCGGCCTGCGCCTCCCTGCGTCTTCGGGCGACGTGCTGACCGTGGCGGAGATCTCCCTCCACGGCACGTGCATCTCGACCGTGCGCTTCGAATCTGTTGCGATCGACCTCAGAACCATCATCTTCGAGATGGTCGGGGGCCTCGCCCTCTTCCTGTTCGGCATGAAGCTGATGTCGGAAGGGCTCATGCGGGTGGCGGGCAACAGGATGAGGACCATCCTGAGCCGGATCACGAGCAACCGTGTTATGGGCCTGCTCGCCGGGGCCCTCGTGACCGCGATCATCCAGAGTTCGAGCGCCACCACTGTCATCCTCGTGAGCTTCGTGAACACCGGGCTGATGACGCTGCAGCAGGCCGTGGGAGTGATCCTGGGCGCCAACATAGGCACCACGATGACTGGTCAGCTCATCGCGTTCAAGATCACCGAGTACGCCTACCCCGGCATCGCCCTGGGCCTCCTGATGAGCTTCCTCGGCCGCAGCAGCACCGTGCGCTTCTGGGGCAGGGTGACGATCGGCCTCGGACTGCTGCTGCTGGGCATGAACGTGATGAAGGGGTCCCTGGAGCCGCTGCAGAACAGCCTGCCGGTCCGCAACTTCTTCACCACCTTCAGTTCGTCGCCCTTCCTAGGCATCCTGGCCGGGACGCTCGTCACCTGCATCATCCAGAGTTCGAGCGCCACGGTTGGCCTGACCATGACTCTGGCCGGGACCGGTCTCATATCGCTCCAGGGCGCGGTATACCTCGTGCTGGGCGACAACATCGGCACGACGATCACGGCCCAGCTCGCCGCCATCGGCACCAACAGGTCCGCCAGGAGGGCCGCCATGGCGCATTCCCTGTTCAACCTGATAGGTGCGATCTATTTCGGCCTGCTGCTCGTGCGCCCCGACAGCTTCTACATGCGCGTGGTCGAGGGTTCGAGCGCGGATCCCCTCAGGCAAGTTGCGAACGCGCACTCCCTCTTCAACATCTTCAACGCAGCGCTGTTCCTGCCGCTGGTCCCGCTGCTGACGAGGCTCAGCAAGCTGCTGGTGCCCGGGGAGGATCCGATATCCTCCGACCAGACCGACGTGAAGCTCAGCGACAAGCTGCTCGACACGCCCGTGCTGGCCGTAGACGAGATAAACCGGACCGTGGTGCGCATGGCCGACTACACCAGGAGCACGGTCACCCGGTCGTTCGAGCACTTCTTCGAGGGAAGGCCGAAGGCAGACGAGATACTCACGATGGAGAGCCGCGTCGACGAGATGCAGAGCACCATTACCATCTATGCGACCAAGCTCTTCAGCCGCGACCTCTCCGACGAGCTGTCCCTCCGGCTGCCGGTGCTCCTGCACAGCATCAACGACCTCGAGAGGATCTCCGACAACGCCGTGAACGTGGTGGAGACCCGCGAGAGGATCGAGGGCAAGCTCCAGAGCGTCGATCCATCCCTGCTCGAGTCCGCCAGGAACGCATCGGAGACAGTTGCCGGGATGCTCGACAGGATAGTGGAGGCGCTGGACAGGATGGACACCCGCGCCGCGGGCGAGGTCCTGGCTCTGGAGGAGAAGCTGAACGGCATAGACGAGCAATGCAGGGCCGAGTACACGAGCTCGCTCTGCGGCCCGCGCCCGGACGGCCTTGCCGGCCTTGCGGTGCACGACTTCGTCAACTACTGCGAGAGGATGGGCGACCATCTCACGAACATCGCCCAGTCCGTGATCGGCGGGGGCGTCTGGCACAGCGAGGAGGAGAACTGATGGCCTTCCACATGACCCTCGACCGGATCGAGGAGGGCCTCGCGGTGCTTCTGGACGACTCCGGCCGGCGCCTGCTAGTGCCAACGTCGGAGATCCCTTCGGAATGCCGCGAGGGCACGGTCCTCCTCGTCTGCTTCGAACACGACCCGGTCGAGACCGAGGCCAGGCGCGCGCGCATCCGCGCCACCAGACAGAGGCTCGAGAACCGTGGCGGCGGCTGACCCCGGATCACCCGGCCCGGCCGCGCCGGGTTCACTCGTCCTGGTCGCGACCCCGATAGGCAACATGTCCGACATGTCCCCGCGCGCGACCGCCGCCCTGGCGAAGGCCGACCTCGTCCTGGCCGAGGACACGAGGCGTTCGGGGAGGCTCGTCGAAGGCAGGGGCCGCCTCCTGAGCTACAACGACTTCAACGCCGTCGACAGGCTGCCTCTCATCGCCGCGAGGCTCGAGGCCGGCGACAGGATCGCCCTGGTCACCGACGCCGGCATGCCGGGCATCTCCGATCCCTGCTTCAGGGCCGTGAGGCTCGCGGTGGAGCTGGGGGCGAGGGTGGAGGTCGTTCCCGGGCCTTCCGCCGCCCTCACAGCGCTGGTAGCCTCTGCTCTGCCCGTCGATCGCTTCCTCTTCGAGGGATTCCTCCCCCGCAAGCCCGGCCCGAGGAAGGCACGGCTGCTCGAGATCTCGACCCTCCCGCACACCCTGATAGCCTTCGTGGGGCCCCACCACGTCTCGAAGGTACTGGCCGACATCCTCGAGGTGATGGGGGACAGGCAGGCCTGCATGGCGCGCGAGATGACCAAGCTTCACGAGGAGTACGCAAGGGGCAGCGTATCCGAACTCCTGCGCATCACATCGGCGAAGCCCCCGAAGGGCGAGGTCACCCTCGTGGTGGCCGGATCGAGGCCTCGGCCAGTGTCTGATTGACGGCCCGGCGGGCCTGTCCTATGTTCTCAAATCCGTTGCATTGCAGCATCTGGAGGATACTTGACCCAGGAACGGATGAGGCTCGCAGGCAGACGTCTGCTCGATCCACTCGTAGGTCTGCTGGCCCGCGCCGGGGTCGATCCGTCCGCCATCACCCTGGCGGGTCTGGCGGTGACCGCCTTCGCAGCCTTCCTGGCCTGGAAGGGTCATTACCTCGCCTCGGCCGCGGTGCTTGGCGGGGGCAGCCTTCTCGATGCAGTCGACGGTGGCGTTGCCAGGATGCGGAACATGGTGAGCCGGGCCGGGGCCGTGCTGGACTCCAGCTGCGACCGGGTCGGCGAATTCCTGATGTATACCGCGCTGCTCGCCGGGGCTGCACGGACCGAGTGCCCCGAGGTGCTCTACCTGGCTCCCGCGGCCCTGGCCGGTTCGTTCATGGTGAGCTATACACGTGCGCGTTCAGAGGGTGTGGGGATACCCTGCAAGGTCGGGCTCTTCACCAGGACCGAGAGACTGGTCCTGCTCGTGCTCGCCCTGGCCGTAGCCCCCGCAGCCGGGAATGCTCGTCCTCTGGTCTGGATGCTGGCGCTGGTGGCGGTGGGCACGTGGCTGACCGCCGTCCAGAGGCTGGCAAAGGTCTTCTCGGAGGACAGGCCGTCGCTTGGGGACAGGACCTGAGAGTCCGTCCCAGGGAGGTTTCCGATGGGTGCCAGGAAGGTAAGGGTTGCGATCATCGGCGTCGGCAACTGCGCGAGCAGCCTCGTCCAGGGCGTGGAGTTCTACAGGAACGCGAAGGACGACCAGAAGGTGCCGGGCCTCATGCATGTGAACCTCGGCGGGTACCATGTCAGCGACGTCGAATTCTCCGCCGCCATCGACATAAATGTCACCAAGGTCGGGAAGGATCTCAGCGAGGCCATCTTCGCCGATCCCAACTGCACGTACAAGTTCTGCGACGTGCCGAACCTCGGCATCCGGGTCGAGAGGGGCATGACCCACGACGGCCTCGGCAAGTATCTCTCGCCCGTGATCAAGAAGGCCCCCGGACCCACGGCCGACATCGTCAGCATCCTGAAGGACACGAAGACCGACGTGGTAGTGAACTACCTCCCGGTCGGCAGCGAAGAGGCCACGAAGTGGTACGTCGAGCAGGTGCTCGAGGCCGGATGCGCCTTCGTCAACGCCATCCCCGTGTTCATCGCCCGCGAGCCCTACTGGCAGAAGAGGTTCCGTGACAGGAACCTGCCCGTGATGGGCGACGACATCAAGAGCCAGGTGGGAGCCACCATCCTCCACAGGATCCTCACCAGGCTGTTCGAAGACCGCGGCGTGCGGCTCGACAGGACCTACCAGCTCAACGTCGGCGGGAACACCGACTTCCTCAACATGCTCGAGCGCGAGAGGCTCGAATCCAAGAAGATATCCAAGACCAACGCGGTCACCTCCCAGATACCCGGAGGCCTTGCGCCGCGCAACGTCCACATCGGTCCGAGCGATTACATAGAGTGGCTCGACGACAGGAAGTGGTGCTACATCCGCATGGAAGGCACCACGTTCGGCGATGTCCCCCTCAACCTCGAATGCAAGCTCGAGGTCTGGGACAGCCCCAACTCCGCCGGAGTCATCATCGATGCGGTGAGATGCGCCAAGCTGGCTCTCGACAACGGGCTCAGCGGGGCCATCGAGGCTCCCTCCTCCTACTTCTTCAAGTCTCCCCCGATCCAGTACTACGACGACAAGTGCAGGGAGATGACGGAGGAGTACATCCGCACGCACGGAGCCAAGCGGGAAGGCGTGTGACACAGGCCTCGGACGGCGTAGGGGCCAGGGGCTCCTTCATCACGTTCGAGGGCGTCGAGGGCGCGGGCAAGACCACCAGGTCGCTCGCGCTCGCCGACGCGCTTGCCGGGATGGGGCTCGGGGTCGCGCACACCCGCGAGCCCGGCGGCCCTCCCCTCGCCGAGGGGATTAGGCGACTGCTGCTCGATCCCTCCCTCGAAGTGCCGCCTGCGGCGGAGCTGATGCTCTATCTCGCTTCGAGGGCGGCCAACGTGGAGTGCGTGGTCCGGCCCGCGCTCGCGGAAGGCAGGATCGTCGTCTGCGAGCGCTACTGCGACGCGACGCTGGCCTACCAGGTCGCGGGGCGTGGGCTCGATCGGCGGTTCGTCACTGAAGCCTGCGGATTCGCGACAGGAGGGCTCGCGCCCGACCTGACGATACTCCTCGACCTCGATCCGGAGGCGGGGATGGCGAGGCTCTGCTCGCGCGCCGGAGGCCCAGACAGGATAGAACTCGAGGATCTCGACTTCCACCGCCGTGTCAGGGACGGATACCTGGCCATGGCCGGCGGGAACCCGCGGTTCAGGGTGTTCGACGCATCCCTGCCGGGGGACAGGCTGGACGGGATGATCCTCGACATGGTGACGGAGTCTCTCGGTCTGCGGAACGGGAACCGTGCACACGGCCTCCCGGGAGAGGTGTAGTGTAGGAATGCTCAAACCGGTACCGGGCTGGCTGGCCGCATCGGCCGGGGCTCTCCTGCTTGCCTTCACCGCGGTACGCTCCGAGCGTCCGGCCGGCGCCGAACCCGCATCCGCCCGGATGTCCGCGGCGGAGCTCTTCATGGACGTCTACGGCATGACCCGGTCCGCCTACGTCGATTCCGTCGAATCCGCCGACCTGATAGAGGCGGCCATCGAGGGGATGCTGTACTCCCTCGACCCGAACAGCATGCTCCTGACCCCCGACCAGTACGACGACCTCCGGGTCCAGCTCGAGGGCTCCTTCGAGGGCGTCGGGATCACGATAGGGCAGCGCGACGGCTGGCTGACGGTGATCTCCCCGCTCGAGGGCACCCCGGCATACAGGAGCGGCGTCAGGTCCGGCGACCGCATAGTGATGATCGACAGCACGAGCACCGAGGGGCTCCTCAACGACGAGGCCGTGTCCCTCATCCGGGGCCCGCGCGGGACCACGGTGACCCTGTCCATCCAGCGCCCCGGCGTCTCCGACATCCTGGTCATCCCCATAGTCAGGGACGTGATCGACTATCCGTCTGTATCGGCATACTTCATGGTCGCGCCCGGCACGGGCTATGTCCGACTCTCCCGGTTCTCGGAAACCTCCGCCGACGAGGTCCTCGATGCCGTCGACTCCCTGGCCGGCGAGGGCGCCTCGCGCATGATACTCGACCTCCGTGGAAACTCGGGCGGGCTCTTCGTTCCCGCGATCGACGTCTCCGACATCTTCCTGCCGTCCGGAGCCCTCGTGGTGACGACCCGGGGGCAGGCGGTGGGCGAGCAGGACTACTACGCCAGGCGGGCGGTGCTGTACGACGGTGAACTGGCCGTCCTTGTCGACGGAGGCAGCGCCAGCTCGGCCGAGATAGTGGCCGGAGCCCTCCAGGACAACGACAGGGCAGTGATCATCGGCGCGAGGACGTTCGGGAAGGGCTCGGTCCAGTCGCTCTCCGACCTGGGCGAATACCCCGGGCTCGGCCACTACGCCATCAAGCTCACCACTGCCAGGTACTACACCCCCGACGGGCGCTGCATCGACCGGACCCTCCGCGACGACTTCCTGGAGCCCGGAGCCGAGGAGGACTGGGGCATTGTCCCCGACGTCACCATCGAATCGGAGCTCACGGACAGCATCGACGCCGAACTGGTGCTGAGCCTCGAGGAGGAGGCGCTCTTCTTCAGCTTCGCCTCCGAATACGTTCTCGAGAACGACGTCAGCGAGGATTTCTGGCCCGACGAAGCTCTGCTCGACTCATTCCGGGTGTACCTCGGCGAGGAGGGATTCGAATACGACCCAGCCGGATGGGAGCCCAGCAGGCCCTACATCGAGAGGGCGCTCCTGAGGGAGATCGCTCTCAGGGCCTGGGACATGGACGCCTACTACCGCGTGATGGCCCCTCACGACGACGCCATCCAGGGTGCGCTCGAGTGGTTCGATGCCCCGGAGGGCGAGTGACTTGAGGATAGCCTTCGGCACCTCGGGATGGAGAGGCGTCATCGCCAGGGACTTCACCGTCGAGCGGGTGAACCGCGTCCTCGATGCGCTTGCCGTCCACATGATCGAGAACGGCGGCCGCACGGCCGTAGTGGGCGGCGATACCCGCTTCCTCTCGCCGGAGCTGGCCGGGGAGGCTGCGCAGAGGCTGGCCGGATACGGATTCGACGTCCGCCTCTCCGACAGGCCCGTTCCGACCCCCGTTCTCTCGCACGCCGTCAGGAGGCTCGGGTACGCCGGCGCCATCAACTTCACCGCCAGCCACAACCCGTTCATGTACAACGGCATCAAGTTCTCGCCCGGCAGCGGCGGACCCGCTCCGTCCGACGTGACCAGGAGGATAGAGGAGCTCATCGAGGCCGGTACGGCGCCTCCGGCCGGAACCGGTTCGGTGGTCGAAGGCGACCTGGTGTCACCCTACGCGGCCGATCTGCCTGCCTTCATCGACAGGGCCCTGATGGCCGGCGCCGGCCTCCGGGTGGTCTACGACGCCTTCAACGGCACGGGCAGCGGTGTTCTCGACTCCTTCCTGCAGACCGCCGGAGCCTCGGTGAGGACCATCCACGGCCGCAGGGACCCCCTCTTCGACGGAAGGCACCCCGAACCCAACGAGGCGGGGCTGGCCGACCTCTCCGAACAGGTCGTGAAGAGCGGGGCGACCCTCGGCACGGCCACCGACGGCGACGCGGACCGGTTCGGTCTGGTGGACGAGAACGGGCGCTTCGTCTCCCCCCACGACTTCATCGCGCTCCTGTTCGAATACCTGGTGCAGGAGAAGGGCTTCAGGGGGGCCGGGGTCAGGTCGGTGACGACCGGCAGCCTGGTCGACAGGGTGGCCGCCTCGATGGACATGGAGGTCATCGAGACGCCTGTCGGGTTCAAGCACCTCGGTGCCGTGATGCTGGGGCGTAACGTAGTGGTGGCCGGGGAGGAGAGCGGCGGACTCTCCATCGGCGGGCACGTTCCCGAGAAGGACGGCATCCTGGCCTGCCTCCTCGCATGCGAGATGTGCGCGAGAAGGGGCACGGGCCTCGGAGCCCAGCTCGAATCCCTGTGGAGCCGTTTCGGCAGGCTCCTGCACAGGCGGATGGACCTGCGCCTCGAAGGCGACGCCGGCGACCGCGTCAGGAGGGCGTTCATCGAGAACCAGCCTTCCGGGCTCGCCGGATCCCGGGTCACCGGGGTGGACAGGCGCGACGGGATCAGGCTCAATCTCGAGGGCGGCTCCTCGCTCCTGGTGAGACTCAGCGGCACCGAGCCCCTCGCCAGGGTCTATCTCGAGGCGGATTCCGAAGATGCGCTGTCCGGTCTCGAGGCGGCGGTCACGCGGGCCCTCTCGGAGGCCTGACGGCATGCAGTTCGATCCCCGCGACCTCGTCCTCGATCTCGCGAGCCTCCGCAACGGTAGCAATTCCGGATCGTTCGAGATCGACATGCCGGGCATCGCCTGGGGGATCGAGGACGCGCAACCTGCATCGCCTTCAGGAACACTGGACCTGGATGTGAACTATTCGGAGAAGTCGGTGATCGTCCGCGGGAGGCTTTCGGCCTGCTTCGCCACCAGCTGTGCCCGCTGCCTCGGCAGGGCGGTGTTCGAGGTCACCGAGGACGTGTTCGCCGCCTTCTCGCGCGACGGCGGGAACACTGCCGACGGCTCGATGGCGAGGCTCCCGAGGGACGGCAGGAGCCTGCGGCTACTTGACGCAGTGAAGGAAGCGGTAATACTTTCGGTCCCCGGAAAGCCGCTCTGCCGCGAGGACTGTCGCGGACTCTGCCCGGTGTGCGGGGAAAATCTGAACGAAGGCCGGTGCGGGCACGAAGGTGCCGCGGGCGCCGGATGTGTTCGTTGAACGCGATCGGGCCGGGCTGCCCGACGGAAGGGTGAGAGATGCCAGTTCCAAAGCGGAGAACTTCGACGACTCGCCGTGACAAGCGGCGCACCCACTGGAAGCTCGAGGCCGGATCGACCAGTTCCTGCCCGAAGTGCGGGGAGCCCAGGCTGCCGCACAGGATCTGCAGGCACTGCGGGTTCTACGACGGCCGCCAGGTCACCGAGGCCCGGACCGAATAGGACGGGCCGTTGTCGTCCGAGGTGAGGGTGGCTGTCGACGCGATGGGGGGGGACAGGGGTCCCTCCGCAGTGGTCGACGGTGCAGTGGAGTTCTTCAGGGGAGGGGCCCCCGAAGTATCCCGGGGGGTGAGCCTCACCGTCGTGGGTGACACCTCCGTGCTCGAACCGCTCCTCGCGCGGGCCGGCGCCGGCAGATACCGGATAGAACTCGCCCACGCGAGCCAGGTCATAGGGATGGACGAGCATCCGGCCGAGGCTCTCAAGGCCAAGCCGGACAGCTCCGTCATGGTCATGGCCGGCCTCCAGAAGTCCGGGCGCGTCGATGCGATGGCCGGCCCCGGGAACACCGGCGCGATGATGGCGGCGAGCCTCTTCGCGCTGGGGAGGCTCGAGGGCGTATCGAGGCCCGCCATAGCGGCCACGTTCCCCACTCTCGGCAACCCGGCGGTCGTGCTCGACGTCGGGGCCAACGTCGGGTGCAAGCCCGAGCACCTGCGCCAGTTCGCGCTCATGGGCTCGGCCTACTCCCGCGGCGTCTTCGGCATCGGGCGCCCGAGGGTCGCGCTGCTCAACGTGGGCGCCGAGAGGACGAAGGGTTCCCCGGTCGAACAGCAGACCTACGACCTGCTCTCTGACGGCCCCCCCGGCATCGAATTCATCGGGAACATCGAGGGGGACGGCATCCTGAAGGGCGAGGCCGACGTGGTCGTCTGCGACGGTTTCGTGGGGAACGTCATCCTCAAGTTCACCGAATCCATCTCGCACCTCATAGGCGGGGCCCTCTACAGCGAGATGATCAGCCACTGGTCCAGCCGCGCCGGTTTCCTCCTCATGCGGCCCGCGTTCAGCACCCTGTGGAAGCGGCTCGATTCCGCCGAATACGGCGGGGCGCCCCTGCTCGGGCTGAACGGCGTCTCCATCATCGCGCACGGGAACTCGGGTCCCCAGGCGATCAAGAATGCCATAGCCGCCGCATGCGGCTTCTTCAGGAGCGGCGTGAACCGCATGATCGGAGAGGGGTTGGGAGGCATGTCGGCACTTCAGGGGGTGAGCCAGTGAAGAGGCAAGCTTTCGTCGTCGGAACCGGTCACATGGTTCCGGAGGCGATCCTGACGAACGCTGATCTGGAGAAGATCGTAGATACGACCGACGAGTGGATAACCACCAGGACAGGGATAAAGACCCGCCACATCACCGACGCCTCCACGGCGACATCCGATCTCGCATTGGAAGCGTGCAGAAGGGCGATGGAGGATGCCGGCTGGGCTCCCGGTGACGTCCAGGCGATCATCATGGCGACCGTCACGCCCGACCATGCCTTTCCGGCCACGGCCTGCCTGGTGGCGAACCGGCTCGGCCTTCCGCGCGTCCCGGCATGGGATTTCGAGGCCGGATGCAGCGGCTTCGTCTACGGGATGATACAGGCCCGGGCCTTCATAGAGGCCGGTCTCTTCGACAGGATTCTGGTCGTGGGTGCCGAATGCCTCACCAAGATCACGAACTGGAAGGACCGCGCGAGCTGTGTCCTGTTCGGCGACGGCGCAGGGGCCGCGGCCGTGTCCAGCCAGGGCCCCGGAGGGCTGCTGGGCGGATTCCACTGGGGCAGCGACGGCGCGATCAGCGACCTGCTGGTGCAGCAGGCCGGCGGCTCCAGGATGCCCGCGACCCGCGAGACTGTCGATGCGGGCCTCCACTGTATCGCGATGAACGGTTCCGAGACCTTCAAGCACGCCGTCAGGGCGATGAGGGACTCCTGCATGCTGGCACTGGAGATGGACGGCACGCCGAAGGAGTCCGTGGATCTCCTGATCTCCCATCAGGCCAACTACAGGATCATCGACGCCACTGCGAGGGCGCTCGACCTCCCTCCCGAGAAGGTCTTCGTGAACATAGACAAGTACGGGAACACTTCCGCCGCCTCGATCCCCATCGCCCTCGACGAGGCCAGGAGGAGCGGAGTGGTGAAGCCGCCCATGACCGTGGTCCTGGCGGCGTTCGGCGCCGGGCTGACATGGGCCGGCATGATCGTTAAGTGGAGCTGAAGGTGGAGGCTCCACGCCGGAGAGGAGGGGCGCATTGACGGATCCGAGGACGGCAGTGGTGACGGGGGCGGCCAGGGGCATAGGCCTGGCGGTCTCCCGCAGACTGGCAGCCGACGGTTGGACCGTGGCGGCATGCGACATGCTCGACGAGCAGCTCGCCGCATCGGCGAAGGAGGTCGGCCCCCTCTACAGGCCCTTCCACATGGACGTCACCGACGAAGCGGACGTTAACGCGGCGTGTGAACGCATCGTCGCCGAAAATCCGCCGGTGCTGGGCCTGGTTAACAACGCCGGCATCACGAGGGACAGCCTCCTGATGAGGATGGACGCCGAAGCCTGGCGGAAGGTCCTCACCGTCAACCTCACCGGGGCCTTCCTGGTGACGAAGACCCTCTCGAAGACGATGATGAGGCAGAAGGCCGGGTCCATCGTGAACATATCTTCCGTGGTCGCCCTCGTGGGCAGCGCGGGGCAGGCCAACTACGCGGCCAGCAAGGCCGGGCTCATAGGTTTCACGAAGTCCCTCGCGAGGGAGCTCGCACCCCGGAACATCCGCGTTAACGCGATCGCGCCGGGTTTCATTGAGACCGAAATGACCCTGAACCTCCCCGAGGAGGTTCGCAGGGGCTATGCCGAGAGGATCCCCCTGGGGAGGATGGGCAGGCCCGAGGATGTGGCCGAGCTGGCGGCGTTCCTGCTCGGCGACGCATCCTGCTATCTGAATGGAACAGTGATACCGGTGGACGGCGGATTGTCAACCTGAGAGGAGAGACACATGTCCCTCGAGAATCGTGTCACGGAGATCATCGTAAACAAGCTGGGCGTCAGGTCCGAGGAGGTCACCCCCGAGGCCAGCTTCCAGACGGACCTCGGCGCCGACTCCCTCGACCTCGTCGAGCTGATGATGGATTTCGAGGACTCCTTCAAGCTCAAGATATCCGACGAGGACTCCTCGTCCCTCAAGAGCGTCGGCGACGTGATAAAGTACCTCAAGGCCCACGGGGTAGAGGAATAGCGGCCCCGCCGCTCCGGCCGTCACTTACTGCACAAGGACGGGTGAAGTGAAGAGGCGGGTTGTCATCACCGGCATGGGAGCGATGAGCCCCGTCGGGCTCAATGTCGCGGAGTGCTGGTCGAACACGGTTGCCGGCAGAAGCGGCATAGGGCCCATCACACTGCTCGATCCGGCCCCCTACACCACCCGCATCGCGGGAGAGGTGCACGGATACGAAGCCGAGAAGTTCCTCGACCGCAAGCTGGCGGCGCGTTCCGACAGGTACACGCAGTTCGCCATCGTTGCGGCCAACGAGGCCTTCGCCTCCGCCGGGCTCGGCGGAGGGGCGATCGATCCGAACAGGCTGGGTGTGATCATCGGTACGGGCATCGGGGGTCTCGGAACCCTCGAAACCGAGCACAGCAAGGCCCTCGAGAAGGGCGTCGACCGGATCAGCCCCTTCTTCTGCCCGATGATGATAGGCAACATGGCCAGCGGGCGCGTCGCCATCGAGCTGAACGCGAAGGGCATCAACTATGCCACCGTGACTGCGTGCGCCACGAGCGGGCACGCCATAGCGGCCGCCATGGACGCCATCAGACTGGGCAGGGCCGACGCGATTCTGGCCGGAGGGGCCGAAGCCCCCATCACCATGATGGGGCTCGGGGGATTCTGCTCCCTGAAGGCGCTGTCCACGAGGAACGACGACCCCCTCACCGCCTCCAGGCCCTTCGACAGGGACCGCGACGGGTTCGTCATGTCCGAGGGCGCCTCGGTCGTCGTGCTCGAGGACTACGAGTTCGCCAAGAAGCGCGGCGCGCCGATCCTGGCCGAGATGCTGGGAGCGGGGATGACCTGCGACGCCTTCCACATCACGGCACCCGCCGAAGGCGGCGAGGGGTCGGCCAGGGCCATGATCCTGGCGATGGAGGACGCGGGCCTCGCTCCTTCTGACGTCGACTACATCAACGCACACGGTACGTCGACCGAGCTCAACGACGTCGGCGAGACGATGGCCATCAAGGCCGCCCTCGGGGAGGACCACGCCCGCAGGGTGATGATCTCCTCGACCAAGTCGGTCACCGGCCACATGCTGGGCGCCGCGGGCGCCATTGAGCTGATCTTCTGCGTCCTGGCCATGCGTGACGGGGTCGTGCCTCCGACGGCGACCCTCGTGAACCCCGATCCGGCCTGCGACCTGGACTACGTGCCGGGCGAGGCGCGCCAGGCCCGGGTGGACCATGCCCTGAGCAACTCCTTCGGCTTCGGCGGGCACAACGTCACCCTGGCGGTCGGCCGCATATAGTGCAGACATCGTCCATGGACGCCTCCACCGCCGCCCTGGCGGCGGAGGCGTCGATCGGATACAGCTTCGGGAACCGCGCGCTGATACGCAGGGCCCTGACGCACCGCTCCCTCGGCGGAGAGGATTACGAGCTCCTCGAGTTCCTCGGCGATGCGGTGCTCGAGCTGCTGGCGCGCGAGCTGCTCCTCGAGGAGCATCCCCTCGAGGACGAGGGCCGGCTGACCCGCAGGAAGCGGTCGCTGGTATCCTCGAGGGCGCTGGCGTCGGCGGGGCGCAGGCTCGGGCTCGACGGAGCCGTGATGGCCGGCGGAGGGATGCCCCGCCCCTCCGGCTCGGTGATATCGGACGTAGTGGAGTCCGTCTGCGGGGCGGTCTATCTCGACGCCGGCCTGGACACTGCACGGGCGGTCATCAGGAAGGCCATATTGATCCCGTTGCTCGAGGGCGGGTCGGACCCCGGGGCCGACCCGAGGAGCGGTCTCCAGGAGATGTGCCAGGCCCGCGGCATGGAGCCGCCCGTCTACAGGGTCGTACGAAGCGGCGGGCCCGATCACGATCCGGTGTTCGAGGCACGGGTCTCCCTCGCGGGACGCGAGGCCGGCTCGGGCAGTGGAGCGACCAAGAGGCAGGCGCAGTCGGCCGCGGCCAGGGATGCGCTCGGCCGTATCAGAGGAGGGCAGGATGGATTACTTTCTGTCGGAGGACATCAGGGCGATACGGGAACTCTGTGCGGAGATAGCGGACAGGCACATCAGACCCGTCAGGGAGGAGCTCGACAGGGAGAACCGCTTTCCCCACGAGATCATGAAGGTGCTGGCTGACAGCGATCTCTTGAGGATCTACATCCCGACCGAGTACGAGGGCCTGGGCCTGGGCACGCTCTCCCTCTGCGTCGCGGCCGAGGAGCTCAGCAAGGTGTGCGCCGGCGTCGCGACCACCTATGCGGCCAACGCCCTGGGAGCCATGCCGATCCTCCTGAGCGGCAGCGACGAGCAGAAGAAGCGGTTCCTCCCCGGGCTCGCATCCGGGTCGAGCCTTGCGGCCTTCGGCCTCACAGAGCCCGACGCCGGGAGCGATGCCGGCGGCCTCAGGACCAGGGCGATCCGTGACGGCGACTCGTACGTGCTCAACGGCACCAAGCAGTGGATCACCAACGGCGGGGAGGCGAAGGTCTACACCATCATCGCCCTCACCGATCCCGACCGCGGGGCCCGCGGCGCCTCGGCGTTCATCGTCGAGGACGGCACGCCGGGCTTCAGCTACGGCAAGAAGGAGGACAAGATGGGCATCCGCGCCTCGGCGACCAGGGAGCTGGTCTTCGAGGACTGCAGGATTCCCGTGGAAAACCTCATCGGGCGCGAGGGCACGGGCTTCATGGTCGCCATGAAGACCCTCGACAACTCGAGGCCGGGTGTGGCCGCGCAGGCCGTTGGCATCGCCCAGGGAGCCCTCGACGAGGCCCTGGTCTACGCCTCCCGGAGAAAGCAGTTCGGGCAGCGCATCGACTCCTTCCAGGGCATCCAGTTCATGCTCGCGGACATGGCCACGCAGGTGGAGGCCGCCAGGGCGCTCACCTACTCCGTCGCACGGATGATCGACGGCGGCGTGAAGAAGTTCGAGAAGGAGGCTGCGATGGCGAAGGTTTTCGCCAGCGACGTAGCCATGAAGGTGACGACCGACGCGGTCCAGATCTTCGGCGGGTACGGGTACATGAGGGAGTATCCGGTCGAGAAGATGATGAGGGACGCCAAGATCACGCAGATATACGAGGGCACCAACCAGATACAGCGCAATGTCATAGCCTCCGCTCTCATCAGGGAGACGGCCTCCAGGGAGAAGTGACCGATGCGGATCGTAGTCGCGATGAAGCAGGTTCCCGACACCGCCGAGGTGAGGATCGACCCCGAGCGGAACACACTGGTGCGCGACGGCGTGCCTTCCATCATGAATCCCTTCGACGCCTACGCGCTCGAGGAGGGGCTGCGCTGGAAGGACGCCCTGGGCGGCGAGGTGATAGCCCTCACGATGGGCCCCCCGCAGGCCGAGGCCATCCTCCGCGAGGCAGTCTCGATGGGCGCCGATCAGGCGGTCCTCCTGTCCGACAGGGCCTTCGCCGGCGCCGACACGTGGGCCACCTCGCACACCCTGGCCGCGGCCGTGGCGAAGCTCGCCCCGGTCGACCTGGTGCTGACAGGCAAGCAGGCCATCGACGGAGACACGGCCCAGACCGGCCCGGGCATGGCTGCCACGCTCGACTGGCCCCAGCTGACGTTCGTGGGCCGCGTGCTCGGCATCGAGGGCGGCAGGATCAGGGTCGAGCGCTATGTCGAGGGCGGCGTCGAGACGCTCGATTCCTCCCTCCCGGCGGTGGTGACCGTCCTCAAGGACGCCAACACTCCCAGGATGCCGTCCCTCAGGGGCAAGATGAAGGCCCGCAGCCTGCAGGTGACGGTCTGGATGGCCGCCGACCTGGGGCTTCCCCAGTCCGAGACCGGCCTCGAAGGCTCGCCGACGAGGGTCGTGCGCATAGCCACCCCCGAGTCGAGGAGCGGAGGGGAGATCCACCGCGGATCGCCGGAGGAGCTGGCCGTGATCCTCGCGGACATCCTCCTGGGAGAGGGGGGAGGGGAATGAGCGCCAGGATCGAGATCAGGACCGACGTCTGCACGGGCTGCGGCCTGTGCACCTCCGCATGCCCGTTCGGCGCCCTGTCGCTCGTGGACGGCACCGCGTCCGTATCGGACGCCTGCACGCTCTGCGGCGCCTGCGAGTCCTCCTGCCCGTTCGGGGCGATCCTGATACGAAGGACCGGGACCGTCGCGGAGGGCATCTCCGGGTATTCCGGAACCATGGTGATCGCCGAATCGCGCGAAGGCGCGATCGACCACAGCACTCTCGAGCTGCTCGGAGCGGCCCGTGCGATCGCCGAGGCCGAAGGCGGCCCGGTGAGCGCGCTGCTCTTCACCTCCGGGGCCGGTGACGGTCCCCGGGTCCTCGCGGAGCACGGCGCAGACGTGGTCGTGGTGGTGGAGGACCCCGCCCTGGGTCACTACCTGACCGAGCCCAGAGCCGCCATCACGCGCAGGATCATCACCGGGAGGAAGCCCGCGATAGTGCTTGCCGCGGCCACCACCACCGGGCGCGACCTGATGCCCAGGGTGGCGAAGCTCCTGAACACCGGCCTCACCGCCGACTGCACATCCCTGTCGTTCGATTCCGAAAAGGGCTGCCTCCTCCAGACGCGGCCGGCATTCGGCGGCAACATCATGGCCACGATCGTCTGCGAGGGCACGCGCCCGCAGATGGCGACTGTCAGGCCCAGGGTGATGAAGGCGCTCGAGCCCGATCCTTCGAGGACCGCCGAGATCGTGAGGGTCGCCCCCGCGCCCGGCGAGCTCGACTCGAGGGTCCGGCTGGAGGGCTTCCGTGTCCTCGACGAGGGTATCGCCGACATAGCCGAGGCGAGCGTCATCGTGTCCGGCGGCAGGGGCATGAAGACCCCCGAGAACTTCTCGCTCCTCTCGGAGATCGCCGGGTTGCTCGGCGGCAGCGTCGGGGCCAGCAGGGCCGCGGTGGACTCGGGCTGGATCCCGTATCCGCACCAGGTGGGCCAGACCGGCAAGACTGTGCAGCCGCGCACCTATCTCGCTTGCGGCATCTCGGGCGCCGTGCAGCACAGGGTCGGGATGCAGTCGTCCGACACCATAATCGCCGTCAACAGGGACGAGACGGCACCGATCTTCCAGTTCTGCAGCGAGGGCTTCGTGGGCGACCTGTTCGAGATCCTCCCGGCCCTCGCGAAGGAGATCCGCCGCCGCAGGGGGTCCGCCTGACGGCCCGTGTCCTGACCGGCGTCCTCCATGTGCACACCAGGCACTCCGACGGGACCGGGAGCGTCGAGGACGTGATCGAGGCCGCAGTCCGCTGCGGCCTCGACTTCGTGGGCATCAACGACCACAGGACCCTCACGGCCAGGCATGCGGGATGGCTCGGCATGCACCGGGGAGTGTTCGTCCTGCCCGGGGCCGAGCTCGAGGATGCACACCAGAACTGCCACATCCTCGCCTACGGCATCGACACGATCCCCGCGACGAAGGACACCCGGGAGCAGCTCGCTGCCATACGCGAGGCCGGCGGGCTCTCCCTGGCCGCCCACCCCTTCGAGAGGGGCGGCCATCTGCCGGGAACGCGCAGCTACGGCTGGACGAGACCCGTCGAGGGCGTCGACGGCGTCGAGGTCTGGAACTACATGTCGATGTGGAAGGCGGGGCTCTCGCCCTGGAACTTCCGCGACAGGGTTGCCCGGCCGGACGGGATGTCGAGGAGCCCCCTGCGTGAATCGATCCTCACGTGGTTCTCGTCGGGCGGCTGCGCCACCGGCGGGCCCGACGCGCACGCACTCCACGTCGGCGTCGGGCGGTTCCGCGTCTGCGTCTTCCCGTACGAGATGCTCTTCTCCAGGTTGAGGATGCATCTGACGGTTGACTCCGGTGATGAACGGCGGGATGTTCCGGACGAGAGGGCCATACTCGACTCGATCCGGGCCGGCAGGTGCTTCATGAGCAACGCCTTGCTCGGAGATGCCCGTGGGTTCTCGGCGCGGCTCGATGCGGGGGTGCTCTCGGTCCGGGTGCCGGGGCGTTCCGAGGTCGTCGTCGGATCGCGCACGGGCGAAGTGGCCAGGGTTTCCGTCGACGGCCCGGCGGGCTTCGAGACCGCCGTTCCCGCCGGCGTTCCGCTCTACGTAGAGGTTCTAAGGGAGGAGGGGACATGGATATGGTGCGGGCTGCCCTGCTCCTCGCGCTGACGGCCCTCCCCGCCTTCGCCTCGCCTGTCGACACGGCCGACGATTTCCTCAGATCGGTCGAGTGGCGCGACGGCGAAGCCCTTCTCGGAACGCTCAGCGAAAGCCTGCGGGCGACGCTCGAGGCAAGGTGGGCCGATTTCGGCGCGGTGGCGCAGGCGCGTCCGGAGCTTGCCTCCGCCGTGCTCTCGCGCACGCTTCCCTACCTCTCCCCGTCGGACCTGCCCGGCATGAGCCTCGCCGAGTTCCTCTCGCAGCTCATGCCCGTGCTCGATCTCACCGGCTACGAGGCCGCCATGGTCGAGCGCATGGACCTCGAGATGACCGGGCGCGAGGCGGACGTGACGGTGCACTGGCCAGACGGCCGCAGGGTGGCGTTTTCGATGATATGGGAGGAGAGCGCCTGGAGGATCGCCGGGTCCGACTTCCTCGACTCCATACTCGACGAGGTGTTCTAGCCGCCGTGGGGCGGCGTCCCGCGGCGGGCCGATACTGGACCGGAAGCGGGATTAACGGTTCGTGCCCGATCGTTGATATGTTCGACTTTCGCTGCTGCCGCCCCCTGGCGGCCGGATGGATACCCAGGCGGTATCCGCATCCCCTGAGTGGGGTTAGTAGGAGGTTACAGATGAGAAGGTTCCTGTCGGCAGTTTCGCTGCTCACGCTCCTCGTCGCCTGCGGCGGCGCCAGCCCCGAGGCCACGGTCACCGGCTTCTTCGACGCCATGAAGGCCGGCGACGGCGCCAAGGCCGTCACCTACCTCTCGCAGGCCTCGATCGACGAGATCGGCGCCGGCCTCGAGGACATCAAGGCCGACACCACCGGCATGGCCGCCGCGATGCTGCCCATGATGGGCATCAACGTCACCCCCGAGCAGCTCCAGTCCATGACCGCCGAGGAGTTCGTGGCCGCCCTGTTCTCCTCGCAGATGGTCAAGGACATGTTCGGCACCGCCACGGTCACCATCGTCAGCTCCGAGGTCACCGGTGACAACGCCGTCGTGAAGGTCAGCACCACGATGAACGGTGAGACCACCGACGAGGAGCTCGAGCTCGTCCGCGAGGGCGGCGCCTGGAAGCTGAACATGGAAGGCTTCGGGATGTAGACTGCGCCTGTGACGGCCCCTGCCGGGGCCGTTCACGGCCATGGTTCCGTCAGTCTGGGGCCCCGCTCGCGGGGCCCCTTCATATTGCCTGTCGGGCGGTGTCAGACCGGGTCTTCGCGGTCGAGCTCCGGGGTCTCCCAGTCCTCCCTGAGAAGGGCCAGGACGGCGGAGTAGGGCACCACGAAGTACTTCTTGCCCTCGAGCGTGAGCTCGAAGGCCGAGCTCCTCACGTACATCGCGAAATCGCCCTTGCGGGCCTGCAGCGGTATGTACTGCGGCTTGATGGCCTGGGGCTGCTTCCACGGCTCCTCTTCGGAACCGGGCGTGGCCGAAACCGGATAGCCGGGGCCTACGGCCTCCACCCAGCCCCCCGAGACCTTCTTCCCCTCGACCGCGGAGTCTGGAAGGTACAGGCCGGTGTGCGTGCGCTCGCCCGCGCTCATGGGCGAGACGAGCAGCCTGTCGCCGAGCACCAGGAGATGCTTCTTGCCGATGATGACGGAGTCTTCCATGTGTTCCAGCCGCCTCCAGTGTCCGTAATCTAACCATGCCGCCGTCCTCTGTCGCGCTCGTGCCGGGATTGCGGACGAAGGCCGGGTTGCGTATTTAGATATCCTCCTGTCGGGTCGGACAGGGAACGGAGGGAAAGTGATGGTTCTCGCCCTGATCCTCGCAGCGGCGGCGACCGCCGCGCCTGATGGCATCGCCCTGGATCATCCCGTCTACATCCCCAGCGTCGATTACGTCATCGACTACGATGACGGCACGGCCTACTGGCTGACCTGGACCACGACATACCATGGAGTCTGGTTCCACCCCTCGGATTTCGGCTACTCCGGCTGGGATCCCGACGCCAGCGAGATGTGGTTCTACCACCATTCCTACTATCCCTGGGACACCGGTTCGTTCTACTGCGAGCTCTGCACCGGCGGGGCGTCGGGTCCCGAGATGGCCCTCGACCAGGAGTCGCTGACGGCTGTCCACTACGCCCCGTGCTACGCCTACCACGACATCGGGGTTCCCCTGACCGACTTCTGGATCGTGGTGAACACCAGCATGTCTAGCGGCGGCTGGCCGTCGATCCTCGGCGACCCCGACCCGTCGTCGCCCGCCCACAGCTTCCAGAGCGACGACTTCGCGACCTGGGATGCCTGGGATCTCGGCGACTTCTTCATCAGATCCCATTATTTCTACGGTCTGGAATCCGAGACCTGGGGAGCGATCAAGGCGCTGTACCCGGAGTAGCCTCCAGCGATCCACGACGATGGGAGACTCCGGTCCCGGGCCGGTGATCTCCGGGCCGTCAAGGTGATGACCAGGAAGGGGGGTATTCCGATGAGAGCCGTTGCTGTTCTCGGCTCCATCCTGCTCCTGCTACCGTACTGCGCCTTCTGCGATACGACCACCGGGTGGAACCACGCAGGCGATCTCCCGCCCATCTACTACGAAATGTACCATGTCTCGGTGGCTTGTGCCGAGCCCGAAGCCGGTCTCAGATATGTCCACACCTGGAGTTCGGGTTACGTGGCGGATGGATCCGGCTGGTCCGTGCAGACATTTCCCGATTTCTGGCCATTTGTGGTCGAGTCCCAGGACCCCGGCATCAGCTCCTATCATCTCGAACTGATCAACTTCGCCGGGGACAAGGTCATGATGATCGGAATCGATGACGGCTACGAATCGGGGCCGGCGCTCGTGTTCCAGATCAGGGCCGCGAACGGCTGGCTGCTCGAACCCACCACGTTCGTGGACTGGATGCCTGCCGGGGGTTCCATCCACGCTGCGTGCGACAGCAACTGTGTGGTCCACGTCGTCCGACAGGACCCGGACGGTCTCGAGTACCTGGCGTTCGACCCGGCCACCGCCTCCGTCCTGTGGACGGACTCGATCGCTACCACGGGCGGCTCCACACCGGCCGTTGCCGTGGGCGACATGGTCCATGTCATCTTCAACGGATCCGACGGTCTCACGGACTACGTACAGTACGACCTCGAAGGGAACAGGACCCTCGGGCCTTCGGATGTGATCGACCCTTCCTCCCAGAACTGCAGACTCCTCTCTCTCGCCCTCCACCCTGACGGCGATCCGATGGCCTTCTTCACACTCGGCCCCGACTTCGTCACATGCAGGATCGATCAGGAAACCGGCCAGAAGGTATTCGGACCCCTTACTGTGGACGGAGGATTCCAGGCAGCGCACTCGACAACGGAGATCCTGTCCTGTCGAAACGGTGCGCCCGGCTTCTTCTACCTCCTCTGGACCACCGACGGTGATTACGTCTACTTCAGCGTGATGGACAGCGACGGGAACCTGGTCTACACGCCGCCATACGCATTCTTCAACGGGTGGCAGAGCCACATCATGATGAGGGCATGCACCTCCTCGGACGGGTGGATCTTCGCAACCGACTGTTACGACATTTATTTCCCGACCCCGTGGCCTCACACCAACTACTATCCCGAGATCTGGTTCTTCACGCCGGGTCTCGGCGTCGAGGGAGATGACCCCGGCCCCGTCCAGTACTCCATCCGGCCCTCCTCGAACCCGTTCTCCTCGACGGCCGTCCTCGAGCTCTCCGGGCCCGGGGGCCCGGTCGCACTCTCCGTGTTCGACATGTCCGGGAGGCGCGTGCGCACGATGCCGTGCGACGTGCCGGGAGAGGCGGAGTGGGACGGCCGCGACGGCCGCGGGATGGAATGCCCCGCCGGCGTCTACACCGTTGTGGCGGAGTCACCCGGTCACCTGACGGAGTGCAGCCTGGTCAAGCTCTGACATCGCCTGTCATTTCCGATGACTCGGATGAACACTCCTGCACTCTCGCAGTCCGCCGTCCATGAGTTCGCAGAGTGGCGGACTGCTGACGTGCCTGCTTGTTCCTGCGGACGCATAGAGTCATCAGCCCTGCGGGCCCGTCCGAGGAAGGTCGCTCGGGTCCTCTCGCTGCCCGCCAAACCAGGATGACTTGAAAATGGCGGGCAGCTGTCGGACCGTGTTATTTCCGCTTCAGCGGAGTGGTTGATAGCTCTTCGAGCTCGTCCGAGGAAGGTCGCTCCGGGCTCTATCGCGGCTTGCCTGATTGGTAATGTCGACGCCGCTCAGATCCTCTCGCGGCTTGCCTATCGTGAAACCGGGAAGGTGGCAAGCCACTGTCGGATCAGCTTGTTCCCGACGACTCGGAAACAAGCGTGTCGAGCCAGCTTATTCCCGCGTCCGCGGGAATAAGCGTGGCGGAGGACCGGGGATTCGAACCCCGATGGGCATAGCCCGGCGAATTTCAAGTCCGCTGCCTTACCGTTAGACTAGTCCTCCACCGCGTGCGAATGTAGCTTATGCCCCGGAAGCGGTCAAACGCCGCGATGGCCCTTGGATTCCGGAGGTGACGGCCATGCTGGAATGCGAGGTGAAGTTCGGGTTCGGCAGCGCCGAGGAGGCGGAGAAGCTCCTGGAGTCGAGGAAAGTTCGCCTCTCCTCCCCTGCGAGGGAGGAGAACGCCATTCTCGACAACAGGGACAGGTCTCTGGCCCTCGGGAGAATCCTCTTCCGGATACGCTCGACCGGCGGCAAGACCATCATGACGGTGAAGACCCCGGTGGAGAGCGGCCGGATGAAGATCCGCAAGGAGAAAGAGGCCATCGTGGCATGCCCGCCCGGCGACCTCGAGAAGATGTTCGAGCCCCTGGGCTTCAGGGTCGTGCGGCGCTACTCGAAGACCAGGCGTACCGGGAAGCTGGGGGACGCCACGCTCTGCCTCGATGTGCTCCATTTCGGCACGTTCCTCGAGATCGAGGCCCCGTCGCCCGGCGCCCTCGAGAAGACCGTGAAGTCACTGGGGCTGGACATGTCGGAAGGGATGAGGGAGACCTACATAGAGCTGGAGGATCGTGCGGCCCTCCACGGCTGATCCCTCCGGAAGACTCTGGACCATCGCGGCGGCGGCCGCCCTGGCCGCCGCGCTGATCTCGCTCGCCCTTCCGCGTTCGTTCTGGATCATGGACGAGGCCTTCAACTACCTCGTCGCCGAAGGCGTGTACCGCGACCCGCTGGATCTGCCGCCGGCGGTGGCCTATCCCGGTTCCGAGCTGCTCGGCGCGAACGCCGAATCTCTCAGGCCGCTGCCGCATCACTACGGATGGTTCTCGGACGGAACACTCCGCTCGCAGTATTCCCCGGCGCTCGGGTTACTGGCCCTGCCGTTCCGGGCTCTGGCGGGGCCTGCGGGCTACCGGTTGCTCTCGGCCGCGAGCCTCGGCGCGCTGGTGCTTCTGGCCGGAGGGCTGCTGCGGAAGAAGGGATTTAGTGAAGGAAGCGCCGCAGCACTGATCATCGCGGGCACGCCCTTCCTCTTCTACAGCCAGACATTCTGGGGGCACCTGCCCGCGATGGCCCTGTGCGCCGGAGCCTGGGCGGCGTACCGGCGGGGCTCGACCATTCTACCGGCGCTCCTCCTCCTCGCAGCCTGCCTCCTGCGCGAGGAGTGCCTCCTTCTCGTGCCGCTCCTGGCCCTTCCCGGACAGGGCAGGAGAATCGTCGCGAGATTCGCCGCCCCGGCCGCGGTGGCGCTGGGCTTCCTGGCCCTCCAGCGGCTCCTGACCGGGAACTGGCTGGGCGCCCACTTCTCGGCCAGCGGCTCGGAGGTCGCGCTGTACGGCTTCGTGGACACGGGGCTGCTCGCGAGGAAGCTCTTCGTGCTGCGTGCCTCGCTCCTGTCGTGCCTGCCGTCGGCCGGGACGGCCGTCTCGGCGATCGCGGGCCTCGCGCTCTGGGCGCTGTGGGCCATCTCGCGCGGCGACTCGCGCAGGAGCCTCGTCCTGACATGGACCGGGGCCGCCCTCTCGGCCGCCTTCTCGCTCATCCCGCTCCTGTCGGGGGTTGGGCTCTTCTCGCTGCTCGAGCTCAAGCATCCCCTGGTCACCTTCCCCGCGCTGTGGGCCGCCCGCAGGCCTTCCCGAGGCTGGATCGCCCCTGCCGCCGTGCTCCTCGCGACACTTCTCTACATGGACCCCATGCACGCCCTCGACGTGGCCTGGGGCATGAGGCTGCTCTTCCCGGCGCTGCTGATGCTGGTTCTCTCGTCGGCCGGGCCCGGGGCGGGCGCCCGGGCGGCGATCGCTTCGGGGATCGCGATAACGGCCGTGTCGCTCGCCTTCCTGGCCGTGAAGCGCGACAGGTCGGCCGATCTGGTCTCCGCGGCCTCCTCGCACGGAGGGGCGGTGATCGCGACCTCCTGGGAGCTGCCCGGGGAGTTCGCGCTGCTCCAGGATGAAGGAATCCCCGTGGTCTTCGCGGACAGCACGGCCGAATTCGCCTTCGCCCTGGGCGCCCTGGCCCCGCTCGATCCCGTCGTGGTGTGCCCCTCGGACGGCGCGGGGATGGCCATCGAGGTGGCCGGGATGGCGGGAGTTCCGCTCTCGCCGGTGGCCGCCGTGAGGTTCGACCCTCTTCTCGAGGCCGTCGTGCTCGGTACGGCGGAGCCTTCCGATGCGCATACCGGACCGTGAGGCCTTCCTCCGAAGGCTCCATCTCTCCTGCATAGCCTGCTGCGCGATCGGCATCCCCCTGGCGCTGGCAGGGCCCGGCCCCTCGCGGCTGATCATCCTTGTCTGGGGGATCGGTGCGCTGGAGTACGCGATCTGGGCCATGCGGGCGGTGAAGAGGCGCAGGGCCGCCGAAGCCGGCCTCGACCCGGAGACCGATTCTGAGATGCGCCGCGTCTGCCCGATGTACGCCTCCCTGCCGCCCGAAGAGGCTTCCCGTTTCAGGAGCCTGGCCGCGGTGTTCCTGGCCGAGCACCCGGTGACCGGCGTTTCGGGCGTCGGGATCACGCCCTGGATCAGGGCCGTCGTGGCCTCGTCGGCGGTCATGCTCGTCTACGGCAGGCGCGACTGGGACTACGAGGGCCTTGGGGAGGTGCTTGTCTATCCCGCGAGCTTCGCCGACGACGGATCGTTCGACCTTGCCCCCGGGGGCGGCAGGAGGAGCGTGCTGGGGATGGCCCACGGGCTCGGCACCGTGATCCTCTCCCTGCCCCACCTTCAGTCGGGCCCGGGGACGGCACTCGCCGTGCATGAATTCGCCCACGTGCTCGACGGGGTGCGCGACGCAGACGGGATCCCTGCCGGGCTGGGCAGGGACGAGCGGAGGCGCTGGAGGGCCGTGCTGTCGGACGCGATGGCCGGGGGGCTGCCCAACGGCCGGCGCACAGCGGGCGATCCGCCGCCGTCGACCGTCGAGTTCCTGGCCGAGGCCGCCGAGCTCTTCTTCTGCAGCCCGCAGACCCTGGTGGAGCTTCGCCCGGCCCTCTACGAAGGGATGAAGGAGGTCTTCAGGCTCGACCCGGCTTCTTTCCCGACGAGCCCGGAACGTGCAGCGGAACCCCCTGTGCGCACAGCGGACACGAAGCCGCGTCCCAGCTTTCGGCGGCCACGGAGAGAAGCGCCTTCCAGGGCATTCCGGGATCGAGCGTCCCGCCGGTACGGTCGACGAGGAGACCCGTCCTGACGACCCGCGCGCCCCTCTCCTCGAGGGCCTCGCGCGACTCCCTGATGCTCCCGCCCGTCGTGGCCACGTCCTCGACCAGCAGCACCCTCGTACCAGACCCCACGTTCGTGAAGCCCGGCCGGATGGTCATGCGCCCGTCGGGATCCCGCTGGAGGAAGGCGAAGGGCTTCCTCATGTGGAGCGCGGTGCTGAACCCGAAGACTATCGCCCCGAACGCGGGGGAGCAGACCACGTCGATCTCCGCGGCGTCGCCCGCGAAGGCGCCGGCCATCATTTGGCCCAGCTCGTCAACGAACTCCGGCCTCTGGGCCATCCTGATCTTCTCGAAATAGACCCTGCCGTGCCTGCCCGAGGTGTACCTGAAGTGCCCCTCGAGCAGGGCATCGCATTCGACGAGCATCTCCCTGATCCTGCCGGTCCCCTCGCCCACGCTCACCTCCACGACGGGAGCACGGTGACCTCCGCCCCCCGCCCGAACACGGCCTCGACCGACGCCCCCATCGGGGCGAACACGAACGTCGATGACGATTCCAGAGCCTTCTCGAGCATCTCCGGGTACTCACGGGCGAGCCGCGCGTGCTCCACTTCCGCGAGCGAGCGGCGGAGCGCCTCCAGGTCGGCCCTGCCCACCCCCGAGAGATGTCGCGCCAGGGCTGCGCTGCATCTCACCCTGGGCCCCATGGGCTGCTCGAGCCCGGCGAACGCCGACAGCACGGCCAGCCTGACGTCCTCGGCCGACGGGGGCGAAGCCCGCAGGAGGCCGGGAGCCCCGGCGAAGAAGGCGCGGGCCCTCGCAGGATCGGGGTCCCTGTTGCTCATCAGGTAGGCCAGGCCCGACATCGGGTCGTGCCAGGCCGACACCTCGTAGGCCCCGCCGGCGACCCTCAGCCTCCTGTACGCCGGCCCGTCGGCGAAAGCGGCGGTGCCCGCCGTGAACATCGCCGCGGCCGGATCGCCCATCCCCGGCGCGGGCATGGCGATGCACACCGTAGAGAGGTCCGAGCGCAGCCTCATCATGGCGGCGTGGGGCAGGCGCGGGGCGGTCGGAGGCGCAGCCGGCGGGGCGGAAGCGGACTCAGCCCCGGATGCGGCATCCCGTGGGGCTTTCGGGAAGGCGGGCACTGCAGCCCTCACGCACGGGGCGCCTCCAGCGCCGGGCGCACCCGCCGGCAGCGAATCGATGAACGCTGAGAGCGCATCCTCGAACCTCGCGGGCTCGGCGCCGGGGGAGCAGGATACGGCCGAGAGCCTGTCACGGGTGAAGATCCGCGAGTAGAGCCCGGAGAGCCTGCCGGAGAGGCCCTTCATGCTCCTCTGCGAGAGCCTGTCGATGAAGCGCCACTGGGGCAGCCCCTCCCAGGTGTTCCTGCGGGCGCAGGAGCGCGACAGGAGAGCCGCTGCAGAGAGCCTTGCGTACCAGTCCCCGGAGGAGACAAGGGCCGAGAGGCCTTCGCCGCGCTGCTCCTCCACCAGCTCCCAGAGCCTGCCGTGCGCGTCGAGCCCCGGTTCGACCAGGGCGGAGCGCAGCACCTCGAGGGCGGCCCCGGGCCTGTCCGGGAAGAACCCGGCCAGGATCGAGACTACGGGCGAAGGCTTCCTGGTGGCGAAATGCTCGTACGCGGCGGGCCTCGGGTCGATCCCGCCCGTATCGCGCGCGATGCGCACCGACATGGCGGCATGGCCCAGGCCGCCGGCCCCGAGGCCGGTCAGGCAGCACAGGAGCAGCGGCAGGACCGTGTCGTCGTCTTCGGACAGGTCGGCTATGTCGAACGCGAGCTCCATCCAGGCGGTGCTCCCGCGGCCCTCGACCAGGAGCAGGTCGGTGTCGCGGATCCTCTTCGCGAGAGGCTCCGGCTCCCTCTCCGAGAGCGGCAGCTCGCCCGCGGGAAGCCTCGGGATGGACCGCAGCGCCTCGGGGCTGTCCTCCAGGGCCGAGAACTCGTCGAGCTCGCGGGCCTCGGTGGAGATGATACCGTGGGTGACGGAGTCGAGCCTGACCACCCTCTCGCGACGCGAGGACCTCCCGACCGGATCGACCAGGAGCTGGAGCCTGTGGGGGTTGTCGACCAGCCAGACCTTCGCCGCGTGCCCGAGCTTCCCGCGCAGACCGCCTCCCGAGGCCAGCCGCGAAAGCACCGCGGCGTGGTCGAGCCAGCCCTCGGGCGGAAGGCCGTAGGCCCATGCCCGGGTGGCCCTCGTGAAGAGCGCCAGGGGGAAGTCCTCAACCCTGTCGCGGTAGGCGAAGAGCAGGGAGTTCACCGCGGCGTCCAGGACATCGGGATCGGGGCCTGAATCTGCGAACCTCGACAGCTCCCCGAGGATCACCCTGCGGATCGGGTCGGCCTTCCAGTCCGAGGTGTCCCTCAGGCCCGCCGTGAGCACCATCTCGCGCATCTCGAGCTCCAGGCCGGTCTCGGCGGAGATGTCCGCCCCCAGCCCGCAGTCGAGCAGCACCCGGTAGAGGCTTCCTGCGTCCGACAGGAGCACGTCTTCCAGTATCTGGGCAAGCGCGGCCTGCGCGGCATCGCCCGATTCGCCCAGCAGCCAGGAGAGGCTCACCGAGGCCCCTCCGGGCTCCCTGGGGGTGACGAGCCTGACGCGCCTGGGCCTTTTCCACCTGGGCTGGAGGGGGATCCCGGGGGGTTCAGCGGAACCGGGGGCTGCGGATGGCAGGGCGTGGCGGATGAACTCCGCGATCTCCCCGGTGCCCATCGGCGAACAGACGAAGACGAGGGCGTTGGAAGGCGTGTAGTGGCGCGAGTGGTAGTCCCTGACGTCCTCCCATGTGGTGCCGCCCATCGCGGAAGGGTCGCCGCCTGAGTCGTTCCGGTACGGGGTGTCTGGCAGCAGCTCGGACTGGATCTTCAGGTACGCCAGTTCGCCCGGGTCGGAATAGGAGCCGCGCATCTCGCTGTAGATGACGCCCGAGGGGTGCCCCAGCAGCGACCTCCCCCTGCGGTCGGGGCGCAGGTGGAACGATTCCAGGAGCATCCGCCTGCGGTCGAGGATGGGCCTGAAGACGAGGTCGAGGTAGACGCTGGCGAGGTTCCTGAACTCTCCCGGATGCGTCGAGCCCGTGAAGTAGACCGTCCTGTCGGGGTAGGTGACAGCGTTCAGGTGCGTATGGAGCGACCCGCGCCAGAGCTCGTTGAAGGCGTCACGCACGGGATACGATTCGGAGCCGTTGAGGACGCAGTGCTCGAGGATGTGGGGGATGCCCGAGGAGTCGCGCGGGGGCGTGAGCAGCGATATCCCCAGGAAGTGGTCGGAGGCATCGGTTCCGACGTGCATGATCCCGGCCCCGGACACGGTGTCGCGGAGCAGGACCCAGGGAATGCCCCAGGAGAGGAGCACGCCCGACGACCTCGCCTCGAAGCCCGGAGGCAGCCCGGGAACAGGAATGCTGGACACGGCACCTCCAAGTTTCTCCGCCCCCCGGGCGAACAGATTAAAATACTCTCCCGGCCTCCCCCGGTCAGTCCTTGACAGCACACGGACTGTGGGTTCTAGTTCCTCCGGGGAAATCGCCGTATCCATGCAAACCCGCGGGGGGTCCCTTGCAGGACGTGATGTATCTCGACGACCTCGAGCAGGTCAAGGCGCTGGCGTTGCCGATACGTGTCGAGATCATGCGGGTGATGAACGGCAATCCCATGACCACCACGCAGATAGCCCAGAGGATGCGCGAGCGGCCCGGCAAGCTCTACTACCACATGATGGAGATGGAGAGGGCCGGGCTCATCGAGCTCACCGAGACCCGGATGAAGGGCAACCTGGTCGAGAAGTACTACGTCCCGGCGGCCAGGTTCTTCCGCATCAACCCGCTGATCTTCCAGAACGGCGACTCCGGCCGCGAGGCATTCCTGGGGTCGATCTCGTCGCAGTTCGACTCGACCTACAAGGACATCCAGAGGCACCTCGAGGACGGCACGCTCGACAATGACCTCATCGACAAGTCCCTCACGAGCATCATCGAGGGCAAGCTCTCCGAGGAGCAGGCCACGGCTCTGAGCGTCGAGCTGCGCGACCTGGTGATGCGGCACGGCACCACCGGCGACGGGGGGGACGTCACGATGCACTTCATGACCGTCTTCTACCTCACCAGGAACACCGAGGAGGAAACAGGCAGGGAGCCGTGACCGGCCTCCTGCTCGCCGCGCTGCTGACCGGAATCGGACCTCCGGGCGCCGATACGCCGGAAGATCTGCCCAGGATGCCCTCCCAGCACGCCATCGACAGCGCCGACAGGCCCGATCCCGCTTGCCCGATCCGGGTCGACGGGGTCGACGGCGGGCGCGAGCTGTGCGGGACGGTCTTCGGCTTCCTGCCCTACTGGGCCGGATACGCTTATCTCAGGTACGACCTGATCTCGGTGCTGGCCTGCTTCTCGATCGAGATGGGTCCGGCAGGCACGATCACGTCATGGCACGGGTTCCCGTCCGCGTTCGACGAGCCCGTGGACGGGGTGCACGCCGCCGGGGGCATCGCGGTCGTGACGGTCACGAACTTCTCGGGCTCCGGGATCCACTCGATCCTCACCACGGAGAGGGACGCCGCCATAGCCACCCTCACGGGAGTGCTCGACTCGAACCCCGGCATGGACGGCATCTGCCTCGACTTCGAGGGGGTCAACTCGTCCGACCGGTTCGCACTGACCGACTTCGTGGATGACCTGAGAACGGCGATGGAAGAGGGCCACCCCGGCAGCCACCTGTCGATCTGCACCCCGGCGGTGGACTGGTCGGGCGCCTTCGACTACGACCAGCTGGCCCTGGCGTGCGACGCCCTCTTCATGATGTGCTATCCGTTCCACGGCTCGTGGTCGGACGAGGCGGGGCCGTGCTGCCCGCTGACGGGATGGGGATCGGGGCCGGAGTCTCCCTCGAACATGGCCTGGAGCATGGGCGACTACGTGATCTACGCGCCCGAGGTGCACGAGAAGCTCGTCGTGGGCCTGCCGTACTACGGGTTCGAGTGGGAGACGGAGGACGGCGAGCCTCATTCCCCGGCTGTCGGATCCTGCGCGACGCTCGTCTACACGACCCTCGCGTCCCGGGCCGGGACCTACGGCAGGCTGTGGGATCCCGAATCCCTGACGCCGTGGTACCGGTACCAGGACGGCGGGTGGAACCAGGGCTGGTTCGACGACGAGGAGTCCCTGGCCCTCAAGTACGGGCTCCTGACCGGCTCGGGCATGCAGGGAGCGGGCATCTGGGCGCTCGGCTACGACGGTTCGCGGACGGAGCTCTGGGACTGCCTGGAGGAATGGTTCTGCGAACCCGCCGGCCCCGACGGCATGACCGACAACCTGGAGGGGACGTTCACCCTGCACGGGCCGGCGTCGACGTGGCACTACAGCGGGACTGGCGTGCTCTACTCGCACTTCTACACCTACTCGCTCGCTTCGGGGTCGGACGTGAACTGGGCCCGATGGCTCTTCGAGGCCGCCGATTCGAGCTCGGGCGTGCTGCTCGAGGCCTGGATACCGGATGGATCGGATGCCGAGGTCGTCTACCGGGTCGTGCACGGGGGCTCGACCGATTCCGTGGAGGTCGATCAGGAGGCTCTGCAGGGGAGCTGGGCGCCGCTCGGGGGGCCGTACCCCCTGTCCGGGGGGCTGTCGGTCGTCCTGGGCGACAGGACCGGAACGCAGGGGGACAGGATCGGCTTCGACGCGATCAGGTACACGGCCTCGGGAGGAACCGGCCCCGGGAGCCCGCCGTCCGCCATGCTCTCGATTTCAGGCGGCAATCCCGCCGGATCCTTCGAGATCGCCTGCCCGGCCCTCGGAGGGCGGGCGACCATGCTGATCTACGACTGCTCCGGCCGGGTGGTGTTCCAGCGCGAGCTGGAGCCGGGGGCCGCGTCGGTGACCGGGTGGCCGGCCGGACCGGCCCCTGCCGGCATCTACACCGCGGTGCTCCGCACTGGCGGTATCCTGCAACCCGCTCCGCTTCGATTAGTTCTTCTGCAAGCGCTGTAAGCGGCTTCCGGCTTCCGGCGTCCGTCTGACGGTGTCAGAGTAAAAAACGTCAAAAACGCAGGCTTTTAGCCTGATATTGGAATTTTGTACCAATAGCATGAATCGCTAACATAAATGCATATAATGAATTACTCGGGTTGTTCCGATATCTGAGATGATTGGCGGCATTTTCAAAATAGTCCGATAAGTTCATTTTGAGTATTTGACGTTTTTTACTCTGACACCGGACGAACGGCTGCCGGATGCCGGACACCGAACGAAACTACTGGGTCTGGGAGAAGGTGAACGGGTACTGGACCGTGAGCGGGTCCTCGTCCTCGTCGACGGCGCCGAACCGCCACGTTTCGATCGTGCGGGCCAGCTCGAGCTCGAACGCGGGGTTGTACGTGTTGGAGCCGAGGATGTTGACGCTCGACACCCTTCCGCTGGGCTCTATGACCATCTCGATGAGCACCGTGCCCATCAGCATGGGGTCGCTGCGCAGGTGCTTGTTGTAGATGAACGAGACCGCGCCCCTCTTCTCGGTGAGGACCTCCATGATCTCGTCGCCGGTTCTGGAGCTTCCCGGGGCCTCGCCGGCCGACATCGCCCCGGTGCCGGAGAGGCCGGCGCCGAAGAAGACCATCGTGGAGACGGGATCGGCTGACGACTGCGCCTGGGCGTCGGTGCCGGACACGAGCTGGATGTCGTCGAACCTCTCGGCTCCGGCTATCCCGGTGGAGGCCCTCTGGCTGTTGAGCGCCCCCGAGCCCGCCAGGGCGGCCATGTCGAAACCGCCGCCGGAGGTCAGGATGTTCACGAGGTCGGCGGTGGTGGCCGGGGTGGCCCCCTGTGTCGAAGGTCCGGTGCCTCCGGAGCCGAGGATCGCCGCCAGGTCGACCTGGGCCGCGACGGTCGAGTCGGGCGCTGTCGACGCGACGCTCTCGAGGGACGGGGTGAGGGAGAAGGACATCGGGTGCGACTGTCCCGCCTGCGCAAGGAGAGTGCGCGTGGCGTCGGCGAAGCCGCTCGAATAGACCGAGACCTCGTACTCCTCGCCGGCCAGGAGGCCGTCGAGGGTGATGGGCGTCACGCCCATGAGCTCGCCGTCGAGCGTGACGAGGGCCCCGTCGGGGAAGCTGGTGATCTCGGCCTGGGCCATGTTGCCGTCGCGCACGGTGCCCAGCAGGGCCCGCAGCCTGGGGTTGGCCCGGGGGGAGAGGTCGTAGTGGACGTCGAGCTTCAGGAGTTCGAGGTATGCCATGCCGGCGTCGTCGGAGCGCCCCATGGCGAAGTAGGCCGACCCCAGCCTGTCCCATGCCCGCAGGCGCTCGTCGAAGGAGAGGTCGGGCGCGGCCACGATCTCCTCGAGTGCGTCTATCGCGCCGGGTATGTCGCCGTTCTCGTAGAGGGCTATCGCCTCGTCGACGGAGACGCCGACGAGGGACATGGCGAGGAGGAGTCCGGTTGTGATCATGCTCTTTATTCCCTCATTAGCATGTTCAAGTGCGGCGGCCCCGTCAACTCGGACGGATGTCTTGACAGGAACGCCCGGCCGGGCGATTATGTTCCATCCAGTGAGGAATCTCACAGGACCGGAGCAGCGCAGAGAGGGAGGCATATGTCCCCGTCGAAGAGTGCAGTGTTCGCAGTGCTCGTTGCCGTTCTGACCGTGTTTGCCGCAGGCTGCTGGAACCCGTTCCACCCCGACGATGGCGAACCAGTTGAAAGCCAGTACTACGAGTACTGCGACAGCGCCTACAAGGTGATAGCCAACCTCAGGCACGCATACATCACCCGCGACATAGACCTGTACGTGTCCTGCTTCCGCGAAGACTTCGAGTTCCACCTCCTGCAGGTGGACTGGGCCGACTACGACGGAGACGGCTTCGAGGACCACTTCTGGGGCCTCGACCTCGAAGAGTCCTTCAACGAGAACGTATTCGAGAACTCCGAGAACATCGAGCTCACCTTCACCGGCAACACCGAGATGGAGTGGTCGGGAGCCCTGCCTGGTTCAGGATACCTCGAGCTCCCGAGGAATTTCGACCTGAACGTCTACACCGACTTCAGCCAGGGCGCGGGCTACCACGCCCAGGGCACGGCGCGCTTCGTCTGCAGACCGGACTCCACCGGCGAGTACTACATCTACCGCTGGTTCGACGAGTCCGACTTCTAGCAGCCCCCCGGCTTGACGTCGCTCATCCTGGCGGCGCTCTTCGCGCTGCCTGAGGACTGCCCGGGGGCCTGGTGGGTACTCTTCTCAGACAGGGGCCCCGGAGTCGACGCCAGGGTCGAGGTCTTCGCCGACTCGCTCGCGCCGGCCAGCCTCTCGCGGAGAGTCGCCGCCGGGATCGAGGGGGGAGCCGACGAACATGACCTCGAGCCCTGGGAGGGGTACACCGAGGCGGTCGAGGCGATGCTCGGCCCCGGCAGGATCCGCACTTCGTCGAGATTCCTGAACGCCGTCAGCGTGGAGGCCTCCGAATCGGAGGCCCTCGCGCTCGAAACCCTTCCCTTCGTCTCGGGGATCAGGCCGGTGTCGTCCGCCAGGATCGAGCCTCTCGAGGGTGTGCCCCCCGCCAACGATCTCTCCACCGGCCAGCTCGCCCAGGTCGGGGTCGACGTGCTCTCGGAGAGGGGGCTGTCGGGCGGCGGCATCACCGTCGGCATCCTCGACACCGGGTTCAACCTGGCCCACGAGGCCTTCGACGGCACCGACATCGCCGGCTGCTGGGACTTCATCGGCGACGACCCGGAAGTGGGATGGGAGTCGGGAGACCCCGCGGGGCAGGCCGCCCACGGCACAGCCGTCCTGTCAGTGCTCGGCGGGTTCCAGGAGGGCGTGTATTCGGGGGCCGCGCCCGGCGCGACCTTCATACTGGCCAAGACCGAGGACACCTCCGGCGAGTACCCCGGCGAGGAGGACTACTGGATCGAGGGCCTGGAGTGGCTCGATCTCGAGGGTGCCGATCTCGTGAGCTCCTCCCTGGGCTACATAGAGTGGTACACTTACGAGGACATGGACGGGAACACCGCGCTCACGACCATCGCCGCCGACCTCGCGGCCTCGCGGGGGATGCCGGTGGTATGCGCGATAGGCAACTTCGGCCCAGGCCAGGGATCCCTGATCGCCCCCTCCGACGGCGACTCCGTGTTCGCGGTGGGCGGCGTGGACGCGAGGGGCGAACCCGCGTCCTTCACCTCGGAGGGCCCCACCTTCGACGGGCGCATCAAGCCCGAGGTCTGCGCGAGGGCCGTGTACGTGATGGTCGCCATGGACTCGGAAACCGGCTATATGGGCGGGAACGGCACGTCCTTCGCCGCTCCGATGGTCTCCGGGGCGGTAGCCCTCCTGCTGGAAGCCCACCCGGAGTGGACCGTCTTCGACGCCCTCGAAGCCGTGAAGGCCACCGCCCACGATGCAGCCTCCCCCGGCCCGGTGCTGGGCTGGGGCGTCATGGACGCGGTCGCGGCCTGCGCATACCGGTCCGTCACCGGCTGTGTCAGGAACAGCTCGACCGGGGATCCGATCGCGGGCTACCCTCTGCTCCTTTCCATCGGCGGGGAGCAGTACGCTCTCGAATCGGGCTCTTCCGGCTGGTTCGCATTCTGCCCCGGCACCACCGGCGACTTCACCCTCGAGGGGTCGGGCTACGGAAATCCCCTGCCCGTGAGCGGCACTCTCGGGGAGGCCGGAGTCGAGGTCACGATCTATGTCGACACCGGATCCCCGGGGGCTCCTCCATCGGCCTATCCCGTGCCATCCGACGGAGGAGTCTGGATAGGATTCGACCTCGCCGGGCAGGCCCGCGTTTCGGTCACCATCCTGGACGTATGCGGATCGGTGGTGGCCTGCATCGACAGGGGCGTCCTGCCCGCCGGCTCGTACAGGGCCCCGCTCGAAGGCGAGGCTGTCTGGTGGGACGGCTGCTCGGACGACGGCGAACCTGCCGCCAGCGGAACATACCTGGCCCTGCTGGACGCGGGCGGCCGGGTCACGATCCTGAAGCTCGCCATCCTGAGGTGATCCCTTCCCGGGGGAGCCCGGGATCGCCGGAACGAAACGGACCACGGCCCGCGCGGTCCCGGAGGTGCGGATGTCCCGGAACTCTGTCGTCAGACTGGCCGCCTTCGTCGTTTTCCTAGCCGCCCTAAGGCTCGCCGGCCTGGTCACATTCGACCTGCCCTGGGGCGATACCGGCTTCCAGGTGACCGGGGCCATCACGCTCCTCTACCTCGCGTGGTCCATTGCCGGGCCCCGCGAAGCCCCGCCGGCCGGCGGAGCGGGCGGAGCGGCCGGCATGGCCAGATATGCCGTCCTGCTCGTGAGCGCCGTGGACGGGCTTCTTCTCGACCTCACCCCCATCCCCGGCCCCGGCTGGATACGCTGGGCGGGCCCCGTCTCCTTCGCCGCGGGCTCGGTCCTCGGCATGGCGCGCAGGGAAGGCTCCTCCAGGGCCGCCGAGGCGCTCAGGCTATGCGGTCTGGCCGTCGGATTCGGAAGCATCGCCGGCCTCGCGACGGCCGTTATCGCCCTGGCCGCAGGCGCCCGCGCCGCAGGAGGCTCAGGCGACGCCCCGGAAGGCGGCGATCCGGCGGAAGGCCCCGGGGGACCCGGCGCATGAAGGTGCTTCTCCAGCGGGTGCGGCGCGCATCGGTGACGACCGGGGGAAGGGCGGCCGGCTCCATCGAGGTGGGGCTGCTCGCCCTGGTGGGGATCGGCCGGAACGACACGGCGGAAGACCTGGAGTGGATGGCCTCGAAACTCGTCAACCTGAGGATCTTCCCCGACCCGTCCGGCGCCATGAACCTCTCCCTGCTCGACACCGGGGGCGCGGTGCTGGCAGTGAGCCAGTTCACCCTCCATGCCGACTGCTCGCGCGGGCGCCGCCCGAGCTTCATCGGCGCCGGCGACCCCTGCACTGCGTCCGCCCTGTTCGACCTGTTCGCAGAGCGCCTGAGGGCCCTCGGCCCCAGGGTCGAGACGGGCGTCTTCGGAGCCATGATGGAGGTGTCCCTCGTGAACGACGGCCCTGTCACGCTGATGCTCGACTCGCCCTCGGAGCGGCGCGGGGATGACTGACCGGAGCTTCTGGTACGGGTTCGAAAGTCCGCTGGTGCTCGCCAGCAGGTCGCCGAGGCGGAGCCAGATCCTTTCCCTCGCGGGCATCCCGTTCGAGGTCGCGCCCTCCGACTTCGAGGAGGACAACGATTCCGGCGAGCCCGCCGATCTCGTCCTGCGGCACTCCATGTCCAAGGCGCTGTACGTGGCTGAGCGGCTGCCGGGAAGGATCGTGCTGGGCGCCGACACCATCGTCCACACCGGGGGGCGCGTGCTGGGGAAGCCTGCGGACAGGGCCGGGGCACGCTCGATGCTCGGAGCCCTGTCGGGAGGGTGGCACGAGGTGTACGGCGGGGTGGCCCTGCTGGGCGGGGGTTCGCCCGTCTCCTTCCACGAGGTCTCGAGGGTGCGGTTCAGGAGCCTCTCGGGAGCCGAGATCGAGGCCTATCTCGACACCGGCGAGCCCTTCGACAAGGCCGGGGCCTACGGCATACAGGGATACGGCAGCGTCCTCGTCGACAGGATCGAGGGCTGCTTCTTCAACGTGATGGGCCTGCCGCTCGCGCGCACGGTGGAGGCGCTGAGGGCGCTCCGGGAGGACAGGTGAGGCGGGCCGTCCACACTTTCGCCGGGGTGCTGCGGGAGAGGGGGCCGCTGTGGCCCGCCGGGCTCGCGCTCCGGGCCGCCGGGTGCATGCTCGGGGGCATCCCCAGGGGGCTGGTGGTGGAGCCGTGCGAGGCATGCACGGGAGGATGCCGGGGGTGCGTCACGCCGCAGGCTCCGGCGCTCCTCGAACCTTCGGCGCTCGAAGCCTGGATCGCGGCAAGGGAGGCCCCTCCCGCCACCATCCACTTCGCCGGCAGGCATTCCGACCCGCTTGCCTCGCCTCTTCTCGCCGGCCTCGTCGCGGTCGCCCGGGCGCATGCCTCGATGGTCTCGGTGAGCACCATCGGCCTCGACATGGACGGCGCGACCGCACGGCTCCCGGTGGACCGCTGGATCGTCTCCCTGCCCGCGGCCACCAGGGAGACCTGGAGGGCCGTGAAGGGAACCGACCGTTTCGAGGAGGCGGTCGAGGCCGTGCGGATGATCTCCGGGTCACGCTCCCGGGTCGTGATCGAGGTCGTGCTGACGAAATGGGCGGGCTCGGCGGGAGACGGACCCGCCTTCGCGGAGCTTGCCGCGCGAGAGGGCTGGCGGAACACGACCATCGTACACACGCTGCACGATCCTTCGGGCAGCGCATACTCCGATCCGGCCTTACTCGCCCTCGGAGAACCGGACTGCCCCTACGGGCTCGACTCCTCCGGGAGGGTGGTGCTCGCCCGCCCCAGGGCGGGATGTCCCCAGGCAGGGTATCTCTGCATCGACGCCCGGGGGACCCTCAGGCCCTGCCCGTTCTCGGGCGCCGACGTCCCCCTGATCCCGGAACCCTCCCGCGGCGCATGGCGCGAGGCCCGGGGATGGAGAGCGGCGAAATCCTCACGCAGCTTCCCGAACTGCAGGATCTGTCCCTGACCGGAGCCCCCGGTTTTCGTTGACAAGGCCGATGTGCAGGCCTATTCTATCTGCCGCCGTAACGCCTGCGGAGAGATGTCCGAGCTGGTCTATGGAGCACGATTGGAAATCGTGTAGGGTGTGTAAACGCCCTCGAGGGTTCGAATCCCTCTCTCTCCGCCACTTTTCCGCGGGCGGCACCCGGCGGCGGCCCGCCTTCTGCGTTGTCGAGCGTACCGTCCATCCCGGGAGGTTATCCTGTGGCTGACGCCTTCACGAGCGACACCTACAACGCACTCTGCCGGGAGGCCGAGGACTATCTCGGCAGAGGGCTCACGGAGCAGGCCAGGGAGCTGCTGCTCAAGGCCGTATCCCTGATCGGCACCAGGTCCAGGGCCCGCAGCCTGCTGGCTGACGCCTGCATGGCTCTGGGGCTCTGGTCCGAGGCGCGCGAGCAGCTCGAGCAGCTCATCACGCTCGAACTGGGCAGCGTCCAGCACCACTACCGGCTGGGGCAGGTCCTGGAGGAGCTGAAGGAGAACGAGAACGCCCTCGACAACTACAGGGTCGTCCTCGATCTCGAGCGCGACCACCGCGGGGCTTCCGTAGCCGTCACCAGGATCACTGGTCATGCCGATCCCGCCGCCCAGGGCCAGCCCGGCGCCGCGCAGGCCCCGGCCGAGACCCCTGCCGCCCCGGCTCCCGCCAGACCGTCCCCCTCGGGCAGCTTCCAGGTGTTCCCCGACCAGGCGGGCGCCGAAGACGAGTTCGCCACTTCGGGCGACGTCGAGAACCTCCTGAGGGACATCGGCGTGGTGCAGTCGTCGGACCCCCTGTCGGGCGTGTCCGAACTCCTGTCGAGCGTGGGGATCAGCCTCGATCCGCCGGCTCCCGAAGAGAAGCCGCCGGTGGAGGTCCAGGACGTGGGCAGCTTCATCGGGAGCACCCCGCCCGCGGCAGCCGCGGATTCCGATTCGTTCTCGCTCGAGTCCGTCTTCGGCCCGGCGCCGGAACCACCGGCTCAAGCCGTGCCGCCGGCCGCGGAGGCCGCACCCCGGCCCGCCCCGGCCCCGGAA
>JAUCPW010000043.1 GCA_030373045.1 Candidatus Fermentibacter sp. | reverse complement strand
GATCTACACCGTTCGGAACTCGTCGGCAGCGTCAGATGTGTATAAGAGACAGCCCCCCGCCCGGGGAGTCATCTCATCGTCGCCTGCGCGCCCGGCTTCGGGGTCTTCACCACCAGGAGCCTCAGGGTGACGTTCCCGGTGTTCCTCCAACAGTGCCCGATGCCCTTCGGGCTGTCCACTATCGTCTCCGCCTCGACCTCGACGGTCTCGGCGCCGATCGACACCTCGCCCCTGCCCTCCAGCACGTAGAAGAACACGTCCACGGGCGTGGTGTGGGGCTTCAGAGCCTCGCCGGGGGCGAGCTTCAGGTACATCACCTGGACATGGTCGTTCTCGTGGATCCGCCTGGCTTCGATGCCGTGCGGGGTTTCCACGCGGCCGACCTCTTCCGGCCTCGCGTACTTCATGGCTCAGCTCCCGCAGGAGGGTGCGGGGGACATGATGGCCGCCAGGTCGGCATCGGGCGTCGAGATCGGCTTGATCGCGAACATGTCCACGAGCACCTTCAGGCTGTCGGGAGTCAGGCAGGCCGGCAGCGACGGGCCGAGGTGGATGTTCCTGATCCCGAGGTGGAGCAGCGTGAGCAGGATCGCGGAAGCCTTCTGCTCGTACCAGGAGAGGACGAGCGAGAGCGGCAGCTCGTTCACGCCCACCCCGAAGGCCTGCGACAGCGCGAGGGCGATCTGGATGGCCGAGTAGGCGTCGTTGCACTGCCCGATGTCCAGCAGCCTGGGGATGCCGTCGATGTCGCCGAAGTCGAGCTTGTTGAAGCGGTACTTTCCGCAGGCAAGCGTTAGGATCACGCAGTCCGAAGGCACCTTCTCGGCGAACTCGGTGTAATAGTCGCGGCCGGGCTTCGCGCCGTCGCAGCCGCCTATCAGAAAGAAGTGCCTTATCCGTCCCTGCTTCACGAGGTCTATCACCTTGCCGGCCACTCCCAGCACCGCGCCGTGCCCGAAACCGACCAGGATCCGCTTCTCGGGCTGGTCTTCGGCGAAGCCGGGCTGCGCCAGTGCCGCCTCGATGACGGGAGCGAAGTTCCTGTCCGCGATGTGGCGCACGCCGGGCCATGCCACGATCCCCGAGGTGAAGATGCGGCCCATGTAGCCGGGCTTCGGCTTCTGGATGCAGTTGGTGGTCATCAGGATCGCGCCGGGGAACTCGTCGAACTCCTTCTGCTGGTTCTGCCACGCGCTGCCGTAGTTGCCTGCCAGATGCGGATACCTGTTCAGACCGGGGTACCCGTGCGCCGGCAGCATCTCGCCGTGGGTGTAGACGTCGATGCCCCTGCCCTCCGTCTGCTTGAGGAGCTCCTCGAGGTCCTTCAGGTCGTGGCCCGAGATCAGGATGGCGCGGCCCTTCCTGGGGGTGACGCGGACGCTCGTGGGCACGGGGTTGCCGTAGGTCGAGGTGTTGGCCTTGTCGAGCAGCTCCATCACCTTGAAGTTGAGCGCGCCGACCTCCAGAGCGGCGTTGAGGAGCTCGGGGACGCCGTGGCTCTCGCAGAGGAAGGCCAGCTTGTCGTAGAAGCCGCCGAAGGCGCCGTCGTCCGACACTCCGAGGACCTGGGCGTGGTCGGCGTAGGCGGCCGTGCCCTTCAGCCCCTGGGTGATCAGCTCCTCGAGGCCGGTGACCGTGTCGCCCTGCATCGCCCTGCGTTCGGCGATGGAGAAGGCCTGGGCCGCGGCGACGATCGCCGCCCTGTCCGGGGGCGGGGTCCAGGTCGCCGGATCGGCCGGGAGATGGGTGGCCGGGAGGGGGGCCCCCGCTCCCGCGGCCGCCTTCGCCCTCGCCCTGAGCTCCACCGCGCGCCTTATGTACCCCTCGACCCGCTCGGGATCGAAGTCGACATTGGTGATCGTGGTGAAAAGGCCTTCTACGACGAAGACATCGGTCTCATGGTCGCGCCAGCCGGCCGCGCGGGCCTTCGAGCCGTACCAGCCTATCCCCTTGAGAAGCAACAGCAGCGAATCCTGGAGGGATGCGGTGTCGGGATCCTTCCCGCACACCCCGAACCTGTCGCAGCCCTTCCCCTGGGAGGTCTGTTCGCACTGATAGCAGAACATCATCTTCCCCTTCCCCCTCCGCAGGCGCGAACGCCACCGCGGACGATTCGAGCGTTTTCTCCTTCACCACACGGGCTTTCTCCGTTCCTCATGCCGCCTTCGGAGGTGCGCAGCGCCCCTGCGAAGGTCTCGAGCGTCGTTTCGGACATCGCTCTGTCTATCATCGATCCAATCTCCCCGGTCAGTTCCGTGAAGACGCACCTGCCGGCGGGGCAGACCGGCCGGCCCAGGAGGCACGAGCCGGATTCGGGCATCGAGTCCACCGCCTCGAGGATCCTCCTGAGCGTCAGAGCAGCGGGATCCTCCGCCAGCTCGAAGCCTCCGGCGGCACCCCTGCCCGATCTGAGTATCCCGTTCCTGACGAGCTGCAGGAGAACCTTCCTGAGGTGCGATTCGGAAACGCCCAGCACAGAGGCGATCCCGTGCGCCGGAAGCGGGCCGTCCTCGCGCCCGGCGGCGAGCAGCGCGCAGGAGTGCACCGCCAGGTTGGCCGCCTCGCTGAAGCCGAAGTTGTGTGACATCACCCTCCATCACCTTTCGGGAATTGGGATTCACGATTCCTATTTTATCCCGGAAGGGATGCCGTGTCAAGGATGGCTGGGTTCAGGCTGCGGGGGTCAGGAGCGGGTCACCCCGCCCATCCAGGAGAGATAGTCGTCCGATGCCGACGAAATCGGGAGGACGACGATCTCGGGGACCTCGTAGGGGTGCCTGGCGCGGACGAACTCCCCGAGGTCGGAGGCGAGGTTCCGGAAGGTCTTGAACCGGATCCTCCATTCCTGCTCCTCCTCGAGCCCGCCCTTCCAGGAGTAGATGCTCGTCACGGGTCCGGAGACCTGGGCGCAGGCCGCGAGCCCGGCCTTCACCGCCTCCCTGCCGATGTCCCTCCCCAGATCGGGATTCGGAACGGTCGTGACCAGTTCCACCACGGGTTCCGGCATGTGCACCTCCCGTCAGGGCTGCGATCCGGAGTTCATGGTCCAGAGCCTCCGGAAGCGGCGATACGCCAGACATGCGAGTGCCAGGGCGGCTGTCAGCATGGAGGCGAAAAGGAGAGCCGTCCCGCCGGACAGCACCCCGCCCTCGAAGAGCCGCCCGAGGGCTGCTGCCGTTCCGGCGTCCAGGGCGGGCAGGAGCGACCTGAGGGCGAGGGGCAGCCCGATGGTGAACGCCAGCAGCGATATCGAGTACCACTGCTGACCGCTGCGCGACGACTTCGCCCCCAGGGATATGTGGAGGCCGAGCGCCGAGAAGAGCAGCGACAGGGGGACGCCCATCGCGAGGGCTGCGCCCAGGTCGGCCGGGCCTGCGAGCGGGCGCGAGGCCGCCATCGAGTATAGCGCGTTGCTCGCGACGGCCGCCGTGGAAAGGGCCATGGCCACGGCTACGGGGAACAGCAGCTTGCCGAGGGTGAGGGCCGACGGGGACACGGGGGTGTGCAGAAGCGCTTCGAGCGTCTTCCTGTCGCGCTCGCCTGCTATCGCGTCCACTGCCAGCGGGCCTGCCAGGTACATGGGGATGAGGGCGAAAACGACCGGGGCGGCCCTGGGATCGTCGAACCTCGTGGGGACGAAGATCCCGAGGAGAACGCAGTAGACCGCGAAGAACCGGATGAAGCCGATCCTCCCCATGATGCTCCTGAAGTGGAGCCAGTCCCTCGCGAAGACGGCGCCGGCGCTCACGATCCCGCCACCTCCATGAAGATCTCCGTCAGCGATCCGAGCGCGGGCCTGAACTCGGTGACCCGGATCCCTTCCCTGACGAGCCCGGCCAGGGTCTCGGCGGCGGGGAGGCCGGACTCCAGGAGGAGGAACCCGTCCGGCCTGCGCTCGAGCGGCAACCCTCTCCAGGAGGGCGCATCCGAATCCACCCTGAGCAGGTACCGCCCCTCGGGCGAGGACCCGCCCGGCGGCCCCTCGAAGACACGCCGGCCGTGGTGGATGATCGTGACCGTCGAGCAGAGCTCCTGAGCCTCCTCGAGGTTGTGCGTCGAGAGGATCACGGTCCTCTCGTGCGACATCGAGGCGATCACGCTGCGTATCCTTGCCGACACGACCGGGTCGAGCGACGACGTGGGCTCGTCCAGGATCACTATCTCGGAGGGCACCATGAACGTCCGCGCCAGGGCGGCCAGCCGCCTGTTCCCCGTGGAGAGGGAACCCACCCTGCGCGCGGGGTCGCCCTCCATGCCCACCGCCTCCAGGGCCTCCGATGCGGCCCGGGCGGCATCGCGCCTGCCGACGCCCCAGAAGCGCGCCCAGCAGACCAGGTTCTCGGTGATGGTAAGCCCGGGGATCAGGCCGTCCTCGGAAGGGAGGATCGACAGTAGCCTGCGCACCGAAGGATCGGCGTGCGGCTGCCTGCCGAGCACAGCGAGGCCGCCCCGGGAGGGCTCCATGAGGCCTGCGATCGCCCTGATGGTCGTGGTCTTGCCCGCGCCGTTCCGGCCGAGCAGCCCGTGGACCGTGCGGCCCTCCACCGCCATGTCGAACCCGTCGAGAACGCGGTTGCGTCCGTAATCGACGCAGAGGCCGGATATCGAGACCGCGGCATCAGACTCCCGAGCCACCGGCCATCCCCTCCAGGACTCCGGCCAGGCTCCCGCAGAGGAACCCGAACATCTCGGCGCCCTTCCGGGCCGAAACCTGCCTCGCATCCACGCCGGCGGGGCCGTCGGGATAGGCATCCCGCCACCCTGACGCCGACAGGCGCATAGAAGGCGAGGGCGGATACTGCCTCAGCGCTTCGTCCGGGGGCCTGAAGCCCGGGAACAGGTGCATGTACATCGAGACCTCCGAGGCGGTGGCGTGATAGCCGCTGCGCCCCTCGAAGAGCCTTTTCTCCAGATCCTTCGCCCCCGGCAGCTCCCAGTAGCCCATGTAGGCCAGGCCGATGCCGGGATGTCGGCTGCGCAGCCCTTCGACGGCCTCCGTGGCGGCGGCCCGGTTCCCCCCGTGGCCGCTGAGGAGCAGGATCGACCGGAACCCGTGTCGTATCAGGCTGCCTGCGACGTCCTCCAGGATGGCAACGAGCGTGGGGTCCGAGAGGCTGACGGTGCCGGGGAAGGACATGTGGCACTCGGAGGAGCCGAAGGGCAGCGCCGGCGCACAGAGGACGCCCGTCCTGGCGGAGGCCTCGCGGCACAGGGCGGAGACCACGGCCGCGTCGCAGTCGACGGGCGCCAGGGCGCCGTGCTGCTCGGTGCTCCCGAGGGGCACCACGACGGCGCTCCGCCGGGTGAGGTATCCCGCTACGTCGGCAGTGGTGGACCCGCTCAGTTCCATCGATCCCCCGCTTGTTCCCGGAAGTGCGCTGAATCATATCACGCACCGGAGGGATTATACATGAAGCAGCGGGAGATCGTCGTCCGCGGAGGGCGTTTTTCCAGGACGCCGGTTCGCACCGGGCTCATCCTCGCAGGGGTGGACCTGGTTGCCGCCATATCGGAAGGTCTTGCACGCGAGGGCCTCTCCCCGGGCCCGGAGGATGTGCTCTTCGTCAGCGAGAAGGCCGTGGGCGCCAGCCAGGGAAGGTACTTCCTGCTCGACGAGGGGAAGCTCGTGGCCAGGCCCCTTGCCCGTCTGCTGTCGCGGTTCGTCACGAAGACTCCGGCCGGCATCGGGCTGGGCATGCCCGAAACCATGGAATGCGCGCTGCGCGAGGTGGGTGTTCCCAGGATCCTGCTGGCCGCCGCGGTTTCCGCCTTCACCAGACTCTTCGGGCGCAGGGGCGACTTCTACAGGATCGCCGGCCCGCTCGCGCGCTCGATAGACGGACCCACCAGTGGAACCATCCCGCCTTTCGACAGGGCCGTCAGCCTCGCGCCTCTGGAGCCGGACCGCGTGGCCGAGAGGCTCGGCAGGGCCTTCGCGTGCCGGGCCGCCGTGGTCGACATCAACGATCTCGGGGGGAACGTGCTGGGATGCTGGCCGGCGGACATGGACAGGGCCCTGATCGTGGAGGCCCTCTCGGACAATCCTCTTGGTCAGGGGTGCGAGGGCACCCCCGTCGGCATCCTCAGTTGTCGTCCGACTTGATGATGGACCCGATGAGGGTGGTGGCCAGGGAGATGAGAACCGAGGCCAGGAGGGCCCACCAGAACCCGGATATCCAGAACCCGTGCACCACCGACCGCGCGATTAGCAGGAAGGCCGCGCTCACCACGAACCTGAACAGGCCGAGCGTCAGCAGGTACACCGGGCACGTCAGAAGTTTCACGACGGGCGCGACTATGGCGTTCAGGAGGCCCAGCAGCAGGGCCGTCCATACCACGGGCAGTATTCCCTCGAACTCCATGTCGGGGCCGAGCAGGAGCGACACCAGATACAGGCTGGCCGACGCTACCGCCCAGGCGATGACGAACTTCTTCATGGTGGCAATAGTATAGGAAGGAGGAGCGGTCGATGGCCATGATGTCCATCCTGTTCCTGATCCTGTCCGGTACCGTGACGCCCGGGGAGGCCGCGGCAGACCTCGCGGACAACTCTCCGGCCTGCGACCTCGTGCCGGCCTATTCCGGCATCATGGCCGACAACGTCGGCACGGCCCTCATGGCGCGCGACAGCATGCCGTGGGGCGGCCTGATCCCCGACTCGATATTCCTGAGGTACGTGCTGCCGGTGCGCGTGAGCCAGGAGCCTCTCACGGCGTGGCGCCCCGCCTTCTTCGACTCGCTCGCGCCGGTCGTGGCCGATGCCGGCGGCATAGCAGAGGCCGCGGTGCGCGTGATGGCCTGGTGCGACGAGAAGACGGTCTTCCTGCAGACGCAGAGGCGTGACCAGTCGCCCCTGGTCACGCTCTCGAGCGGCGCAGGGCGATGCGAGGAGCTCACGATCCTGCAGATGGACGCCCTCAGGGCGGTGAGCATCCCCTGCCGCCAGGTCTACACGCCCTGGTGGACGGTGTGCGACAACAACCACGCCTGGACCGAGGTCTGGACGCCCGCGGGCTGGATCTCGACGGAGTCGGGCTCGGCGGTGGACTCCCTCACGCAGCCGACCTGGTTCGAGGCCAATGCCTCCAGGGCCGCCCTCGTGGTGGCCGTGACCCAGGATTCGGTGCCCGGAGCCATCGTACAGCGCGGGCACGGATGCCTGGTCAATGTCACGTCCGACTACGCGCCCACGGGCAGCCTGGGGATAAGCGGCTCCTTCGGGGGGCCGGTGTACGTATCCATCGTCAACTGGGGCGCCCTGCGGCCGCTGGTGCGCCTCGGCCGGGGCATCGACCGGATCGACCTCGGGCCGGGATCCTACATGCTGACATGGGGATGGCCGATCGTGTCCGCGGTGGTGGAGGTTCCGGAGGGAGACTCGGTGACGGTCACCCCGGAGATGGGCTCGCCCCTGCCGGGGCTGGCCCTTCTGAACCAGGAGGCGGAACAGTGATACTTCTCGCAGCAGTCCTGTCCGTCCTGACCCCCGAGGCGCGCGACAGCCTCCTGGCCGAGACGCCGGGGAACGCCGTATTCTGGTCGGAGGCGCTCTCTTCCGGGCGCGGAGAGATGCTCTCCTGCATGGAGGAGCTCTTCTCGACCATCCCGAGGCTCGACAGGCTCGAGATGAACTCGGAGGCGCTGATGGACCACGTCATCGGCGCTCTCGACTCCCGCGACTCCTGGGTCGACTCGATGCCCGACAGCCTGTTCATGGATTTCCTGCTGCAGTACAGGTTCGACGACGAGCCCGTGACGGCCTACCGCACTCCCCTGATGACCCACTGGAACGCCAGGCTCGCCGACTCGGACACGACCCTGGCGGCCGTGGTCGAGCGCGTACGCTGGAGCATCGGCACCATGAGGGTGCGCCAGCCCGACATCATGGGAGGAGTTGCAGGCCCCAGGGACGTACTCGCCTCGGGGGGCGGAACGCCCGTGGAACTGCGCGTGCTCCTGGGCTCGAGCCTCAGATCGCTGGGCATCCCCGTGCGCGCCGTGCTGGGCTGGTTCCAGGGCACGGCGGGCCGCGAGGGCGGATGGCTCGAATACTGGGACGGGGCAGGATGGATCCCCGTTCCTCTTCCGTCCGACAGCCTGCCGGCGGGTTTCGACGGCCTCTCGCTCGCCGTGGCCGGCGACGAATACGTGACATCCGAACTCGTCCCCACCGGGACGATATCCTTCTCCCCCGTCGAGGGGCCTTCGGACAGCCTTCTCCTCGCAGTCTCGATCCCCTGCCCCGGCCGCTACGTCCCCCTCGACTGGGTCGAACTCGATCCGTCGCTGCCCTGCTCCATCGAAGTGGGGGAGGGCTCGTACATGGTCCATCTCTCGCGGAGGCTTCCGACGGGAGGGGTGCGCTTCGCCTCGGCGCCGGCCGGGGTCACGGCAGGAGGGGTGTTCGAGATGAGGCTGGCCGACATGGAGCTGGAACTGTGACCGCCGCGGCCGCCCTGGTCTTCGCGGCCGTGCTGGGGCAGCCGAACGGTTCGATCGAGTACGCGGGCCCCGTGAGGGTGGTCAATCTGTGGGGCTCCTGGGGCGACATGGGATACGCCGAGGGATATCTGCTCGGGCCGGAGATCATGGATCTCTACGAGGTCTACCTCGTCGAGCTGGCGGGCGGGACGGGCGGCGTCGAGACGGCACGCCGCTTCGTCGAGGAGCACTTCCAGTTCCCGCTCGAATTCAGGAAGATGGCTTCCGGCATGCTCGCCGGCATGGCGGATACCTGCGGCCTGTACTCGTCCGTCTTCGGGCGGGACCTGGACACTCTGGACGTCTACGTCGCCGCTTCGGCGCCAGATCTGAGCGACCTCATGGCGAACAGGTTCGTCTCTTGCAGCAGCACGAGCGCCTGGGGCGACGCGACCGCGGCCGATCCCGTCCTCGGGGGGGATCCCGCGATGTCGCGCAACCTCGACTACTTCATCGACACAGGCTCCGTGCTGCTCGAACACCAGGTCCTCTTCACGCTCGATCCCGAGATCGGGAACGACTGGATCTCGGTGGGCATGGCGGGCTTCATGGGCTGCCTGTCGGGGATGAACGAGTACGGGGTCTGCGCCGCCCTCGACATGGGCAACTACTACGGCATCGAGAAGTGGGAGCCTGCGTTCGTCCCGATCTGCGCCGCCCAGGCGCTGGGCCTCTCCGCCCTGGACTTCGACAACAGCGGGAAACACGACATCCTTGATGTCGAGGCGGCCCTTACGAACTGGAACAGGAGCTGCTCGTACTGCATCCACCTTCTCGCTCCCGAAGCCCTCGCGCCGGAGGAGCCGGGAGAGGTGGTCGAGATCAACAACCTCGCGGGATCGGCCGTGCGGCATTCCTGGGACGACGCGGAGATGCCGCGGCAGCACCTGTGCCTGACCAACCACCACAGGGTCCTGTATCCGCCCGTGGCGTGCGACAGGTATGCCCTGCTCTCCGACTCCATCGGGGCCGACCCGTCCATGACGCTGGACAGGCTGTGGGGCCTCATGGCGGCTGTCGGCTTCGCACCCGTGCCGGGTGCGGGCGGAACGGTGCAGACCATGATCCTCATCCCGGCCGACCGCAGGATAGGCCTGGCCTTCACGGCTCCGGGATCGCCCTCCTACGGGCAGTCTCCGCAGTGGATCGAGTGGGGCGACCTGTTCCCGAACCATACTCCGGGGGGGATCGGCGGGGAGGGGCAGCCTTCGATGACGCCCATGGCATGGCCCAACCCGGTTTTGGGCCGGGTCGTCGTGTCATGGCCGGGTGCGGGCTCCCCTGCGCTGTTCGACGCGGCTGGAAGGCTGGTGGACGCGGAGTTCACGCCATCGGGCGAAGGGCTCTTCGCTCTGGACACCGAAGGGCTTCCCCCGGGCGTCTATCTCGTATCGACGGGCATCTCCGCCGGGTACTCGCTGAAGCTGGTCGTGGCGGACTGAGTACCGGGCCGTCATCGGCAGGACCCGCGGACCGTGCGATGTCCGACAGATGACTGCTGCTATCCTTCGTTGCCGGCCGATCGACGACATCAGCGGCCCGGCACCCGGGCGGACTGCATCTCCCGGGGGTGCCTGCCCGGGACGTCTTCCGCCGCCGGATCGTTGACACCCGCGCGGGCCCGCCCGTATCTTCCGGCGTCGTGACGCTGGGGAGTCGTCCAATGGTAGGACAGCAGACTCTGGATCTGCCTACCGGGGTTCGAATCCCTGCTCCCCAGCCACGCCCCCTGCCCTCCCAGTCCGGTGTCAGAGTAAAAACGTAAAGTACTCAGAATCACAGCTTGTGACAATAATCCTTATACGAATCATTTCTGGAGCTCGACGCTGATTAGCCTATACAGCATGCATTTCAGCGTACTCTGGGATTCGGCAAAGCAAAATACCATCCGCCTGTCAAGCGAAACCCGTGAGTACCTTACGTTTTTGCTCTGACACCGGGCGGAGTTCGATGAGGCGCTTCACCGAGCCGACGATCCCCATGATCCAGCCGGCAGGATAGAGCAGCAGAGCCAGCGCCCACCACATCGAGCGCCCGGTTTCGCCGCCCAGGCCTCCCATGGCGGTGAGGCCGAACATGAGGGCGACGCCGACCAGGATGAGCACAAGGGCTCGCAGGAGGAGCGGCTTGTGCCGGCTTCCACCGATGTGGGCGCCGACGAAGGCCATGCCTGCTCCACCCAGTATGACCAGGGAGCCCTCGAGCGGATCCAGCGCACCGAGGACCATCAGCACGAGCCCGGATATCGCGAGCACCCTGGTCCAGATCTGCCGCTTCTCCATGATCCTCCGTCCGACACTGGATGCGCCCGGCGAACCACCCGCCGAGCCGGCATGCCCTCATGGCATCACCCGGTCATGCGGCCCGATCCGCGCACCCCCATGCTAGTCGGGCAGGGGGATAACGTAGACCTTCTGGTAGGATTCGGGATCCATCGAATAGGCGTACATGGTCTCCGGGCCGAACTCGACCTCCCAGACGAAGAGGTCCGATCCGGGCGAGTCGACCTCGGCGGTGAAGAGGAGTTCTCCGGCCCGGCTCCAGACGTCGAACAGGGGAGTGTCACTGGTGCCGCGCTGGACCCAGACCCTTCCGGATCCGTCGAAGCCGACCCCGATAACCTGCTCCCTGAAGGGGTCCGGTTCGTACTCGATTATGACCCCGCTGACCCCCATGCTGCTCAGGAGGGATTCGATGAATGCCTTCTCGTCGGCGATCTCTTCCTCGGTCTTGGGGACCTGCTCCGGCACCCCCTCGAGCACCGCCAGGGGGGTGCCATCGCTCGCGAAGAGATCCACCCCGTACTCCGCACTCGCCCTTCTGGCCACGGCCACCGTTCCGTCCGCGGACGCGCCGTAGACATACCCGAGGTAGGATTCCCGCATGAGCGAAGTCAGGTCCGTGGGATCGAAGGGCGAGGTGGCGTCGTGATAGCATGCGGTGGGTTCTTCTCCCTGCTCGAACCTGCCGATGCGCACCCTCTGGGTGAGACCGCCGGAATCGTCGACGTCGATGTCTAGCTTGAGGGCGACGTATGCGTCCGAGTCCGCCCCCTCCATCAGCATGGGAGGATTGCTGGTGAAGGATGTGGTAAGGCCCTCCCAGGTCCCGTCGGGCCCGTACGTGTACATCCCGCCGTTGAAGGCGGCACAGACCGTTATGCGCCCGTCGCCCAGGACCGCCATGGAAAGCGGGTTCAGCAGCTCTCCGGGGCCCGAGCCCGGGCTAGCGATCTGCCTGACGAAGGTGCCCGAGGAATCGTACACCATCACCCTGCCGCGCCCCCTGTCCAGGACGTACAGGAGGCCGTCGGGTCCTGCCTCGATGCTCATGATGGATCCGAAGACGTAGTTGGAGTCGCCCAGCTCGACCCCTATCGAGTCCACGACGGCCAGCCGCACGGGGCCGGCTTCCCCGGCAACGTCTCCCCCGCCCCCCCCGCAGGAGGCAAGCAGCGCGGAACACACGGCGACGAAAGCACCCGCTCGAGGTTTCATCCCAATCCTCCACTCCGGTGACCGGCATGCGATGATACGAAACAGGACGCCCCGATGCCCAAAGGAGTTACAGAACCGGGAGCCGCGGTCTCGTTGACGGACCGCCCGTCAGTCGTGATCGTTCGGAAAACAACATGGATCGGAGGCCCCTGATGCTTCTGCTCATGGCGGTCATGCTCGCAGCATCCGCTCCCGCGGACAACCCGGCCGTACTCCGGGATGCCGAAGGCGTCCTGTACGACAACGAGACCTTCTCGGCCATACCGTCCAGGCTCGACGAGCTGTTCGGATTCTCGCCCACGGAGCCATCGGCTGCCGGAACCGGCACATGGACGGGCTCCGGCCCCTGGGGCGGCAATGTCAGGGCGATCGCGGCGCTGCCCGGAAGCAGCCCGGTACTTGTGGCCGGGTGCGGCTACTCCATGGCGCCGGACGCGGGCGGGGTCTGGCGCAGCACCGACGGAGGCCAGACCTGGCAGGAGACGGACCTCCAGGCGATCCAGGTGAACAGCGTCTGCAACGGAGGGTCGGCCCTGCCGAACACGTTCTTCGCCTCCACGCGAATCGGGCTGTACAGGTCGGACGACCAGGGGCAGACCTGGGGGGTCGTCTCCGGCGGGATGTCGTCTTCATACGTCCTTCTGACGGGCGTCCACTGGACCGATCCGGACATCCTCGTCGCCGGGCTCTCGTCGGGCCAGGGGATACGGCGTTCGACGGACGGGGGCGCCACCTGGTCGAGCGTGGGCCTCGATGCCGGATTCCTCAAGGGCTACGGATTCTGCACCGGTCATCCCGACACGATGTTCATCGCCATGTCGGGCCTTTCGAACTCGGTGTACCGCAGCTACGACGCAGGAGCGACATGGGCGGCGGTGGGGCCCTCGGGGTCGGGCTGGGGGATCCTCACCTCCCCCGGTGGCTCGGAAGGTACCGTCATCGTCACGAACGACGGCGGTTTCTACCTCAGTACCAACTACGGAGGTTCGTGGACCCAGGTGGTTTCCGGGACGAGCTACGCCCCCGCCGTCTGGTCGTCGGGGACGCTCTATGCACCGGTCAACGGCCAGGGCGTCTTCGAGAGCACCAACGGCGGATCGACCTGGACGCTCAACCCGGCGGGCATCACGGCATCCTACTGGCAGGCCGCCTGCCCGGGTTCCCAGGGATACCTCGCCGGGCACAACGGGGGGGTCTACAGGAGGCTCTCCTCGGGGTCGTACACGGTTTCGCAGCAGGGCATGACGAACGGCTTCATCCATGCGGTCGCCTTCCTCCAGGGAGAGGGCGTCCTGCTCGCCGGGGGCGAGGCTCACGGCCTCTGGCGCAGCGGAGACGGCGGCGCGACTTGGGAGCTCGCCTCGAACGGGCTCGGTAACTGGACCGTATACGACATCTGCCCCGAATCCCACGACCAGTACACGGGCTCGACGATCTACGCCGCGACTGCCTCGGGGGTCTTCAGGTCGGATGACCTCGGGGATTCCTGGGCCTCCGCCGGCCTGACGGGGCAGCAGGTGACGGCGGTGGCGTTCGATCCGTCGGACGCCGACCGCGCCTGGGCCGGTATCGCAAGCGGCGGAATCAGATACACGACGGACGGGGGAGCCACCTGGCTGACTTCGTCCGGGCTGCCCGGCGCGCTGTACCCGGCGATCGAGCTCGGCGAGGCCCCTGGTGGCGGATTGCGCGTATTCGCCAGCTTCCAGCAGCTCGGGACAGCCGTCTACTATTCCGATGACGGCGGGGCGAGCTTCACTGCCGGTTCGGGCCTTTCCGGCAGCTACATGCCCTGCATTTCGTACTGCTGGGACGGGACTTCCGTGTACTGCGGCACCGACCTGGGCGTCTACAGGTCGCTCGATTCGGGGGCGACCTGGAGCCTGTGCCCCGGTTCGACCGGCCTGATGTGGTCCGTTCTTGGGAGCAGGAACGCCAACGTGCTGGCCGGGACCAACACCGCGGGGGTGAAGTGGAGCCCAGACGGCGGAGATTCGTGGCAGGCGCTCGACGACGGCATAGAGGGCAGATGCGTGTGGGACATCGCCTACGGCGGGTCCGACACCCAGCTCTTCGCCGGTCTCAGGGGATTCGGCGTGAAGGAGCTGTCGAGCGACGCCCTCGGGATCGAAGGCGGTGTCACTCAGCCTGGGATGCTTTCGGTGGTCGCATCGCCGTCACCCTCGGCCGGGGCTGTTTCATTCGTCGTGTCAGGGCTGGACGGCCCTGCAGTGCTGTCGATCTTCGACGGGGCGGGCAGGCTGCTGCACACCACCCCGACCGGTTCGGGCGCCGCTGCCTCTTGGGAGCCGGGGGCGGACACTCCCTCCGGGATCTATCTCGCGATGGTGCGTTCCGGGGATGCTTCCGCCTCGGCCAGGTTCGTGATCCTGCGCTGAGTCATCCGGGGTTCCGGAGACGCGGCGGGTCACTCGGGCGGCACACCCGCCCAGGTCACGGGGAACCTCGCCGGGATGTAGACGAAGCCACCCTCCGGGGAGATCACCTCGGCGGTCGAGCCGTCGGTGACGGTGATCCATCCGCCGTAGGCGAGCATCAGCCAGCGGCAGTCGAGCGCATCCACGTCCGCAGGCCCCGATCCGTCGAACTCTCCGTAGTACTCGATGGTATCGCCCGGCTCCAGGGTGAACAGCCCTCCCGCGGCCCAGGCGGAGGCCCCGGCTTCCGCGAGGGAGTCGGAAACGACCGGAGCGACCGGGGAGATGATGTCGATCACGCTCATCTCCGGCGTATCGAGGCCGGCGTACTGGATCGGCCTGATCCTGGAATCACCGTCGCCGAGATCGACTCCGATGGCGGCGCCCGATTCGTTCCTCACCTGGATCCGGGTGCAGAAGACCTCCGCCTGATCGGCGGACTCGTACAGGACGCCGTTCTCCACCCAGACCGAAGCCAGTTCACCTTCGCAGACGCTCTTCCATGCCGGACCGGCACAGGCGGAGCCGCCTCAACCCTGCGAGAGGAATACCGACAGAACCAGACCGAGAACCTGCATGAGATCTCCTTCCGACTGAAGACAGCAGATACCCGGTGGGACCGGGATGGTTCCGCCGGCAGCGGGGATACCGGAGCGGGGGCATGCGCCCCCGCTCCGTACTGAGCCTATTCTATCTCGAAGGTCACCGTGACGCTCGCAGAGGTGGAGAAAGATCCCGGCGAGAAGTAGGGACCCGTTCCCATGTCGGCGCTCGCCGTAGTGATGCCGGCCGCCCTGCCGAGCTGGTCGAACTCGGTGTAGCCGCCGCCGTACTCCGAGACGTATGTGGGCTCGCCCAGCGAGACGCCCAGGCCTTCCGCGATGGCTTCGGCCCTGCTCACGGCGTCGGCCATGGCCGCCTCCCTGGCCTGAGCGAAGAGAGCAGACTGGTCCTCGACCCTGAAGGTCACGCTCGAGATGCTGTTGACGCCTGCATCGACCAGGGCGGCCAGGACGTCTCCGACCGTTGCCAGATCGCGCACGTCCGCCGTTTCGTAGTGCGAGACGTGATAGAGTATCTCCCCCGTGTACTGGTATGTCAGCGGATCGTAGACGTTCTCGATCCACAGGCTGTAGCTCTGGGTGCTGATGTCTTCCGAGGCCACACCCGCCGTACCGGCGGCCTCGATCGCGGAATTCATCATGGCAGTGGCCTCGGCCACGGCTTCGCCGGGATCCTCGGAGCTGACATCGACGCCGAAGACGATGGTCGCGACGTCGGGATCGGCTTCCGCGGTGCCGTTCCCGGTGACGGATATCTGCCGCACGATGTCGGGGGGCTCCTGCCCGCATGCGGACAGGAGAAGCGATGCGGACACCAGGGCCATGAGCACCATCGATCTCGGGGACATTGCGGCTCCTTCCGGTTGGAACCAGTATCAGGCCTTCGGCGGTGGTAAACCCGAACCTCGTACCTGTGTGTTACCCTGTCGTCCGCACGTTATTCCCCCCCGGCAGCTCCAGGGCGGTGTCAGAGGAAAAAATGTCAAGTAATCAGGTAGGCTGACTATGACCATTATCGAGATGCATCACTCATGCAAACTCTTCCACCGTGACTCTTGAACAACTCGACTGTGGCGCTATATTGCGGTTCGTCGATTATGAACATCAATAGGTGACTATTACGAATACCCTGATTACTTGACATTTTTTCCTCTGACACCGATCTCGTAGAGGGAGCGGTAGAAGCCGCGGACGGCGAGCAGCGATGCGTGGGTCCCGCGCTCCACGATGCGCCCTCCGTCCAGCACAAGCACCAGATCCGCATCCCTTATCGTAGCGAGCCTGTGCGCGATCACGATGCTGGTCCTCCCGGCCCTCAGACGGAACAGGGCCTCCTGGATCCTCCTCTCCGTCCTGGTGTCGACGCTGCTCGTGGCCTCGTCCAGCACCAGCACCGCAGGCGCCGCAAGTATGGCCCTCGAGATGGACAGGAGCTGTCTCTGCCCCTGGCTCAGGTTTGCGGCCCCCTCGGACAGGTCGGTGGCGTAGCCCATCGGGAGCTGACGTATGAAATGGTCGGCCTGGGCCAGGCGGGCCGCCTCGACGCACTCGTCGTCCGTCGCGTCGAGCCTGCCGAACCTGATGTTCTCCATGACGGTGTCGGCGAAGAGGAACGTGTCCTGCAGGACCAGCGCGAGGCTGCCGCGGAGGCAGGCGAGGTTCATCCCCCTGATGTCCCTGCCGTCCATCGAGATGACGCCCGAGTCGATCTCGTAGAACCTCGTGAGGAGGTTGGTCATCGTCGTCTTGCCCGCTCCGGTGGGGCCGACGAGAGCCACGGTGCGCCCCCTCTCCGCATGGAAGCCTATGTCGGCCAGGATCTGCGTCCCGGGGACGTAGGAGAAATCCACCGAATCGAACCGGACGTCTCCTGCGACCTCTCCTGACCAGCCCCCACCACCGGCCCCCGGTTCCGGGGCCATGTCGAGTATCTCGAAGATCCTTTCCGCGCCGGCGAGGGCCGCCTGGATCGAGTTGTACATGTTGGCGAGCTGCCGCAGCGGCTGGACGAAGTTCCGGCCGTAGGTGACGAACGCAGCGATCACGCCCACTGTCACGAGGTCCCTGAGCGCGAGCCAGCTCCCGAAGGCTGCCATGACGACGATGAAGACGTTCCCGAGCGCGTTGCTCACGGGCATCAGGAGCAGCGCGTAGCTGTTCGCCGCGACGCCCGACCGGAAGACCGCTTCGTTCCTCCTGTCGAACTCCTCCAGGACGTCGTCCTTCCTGCCGAAGGCCTCGGCTATCCTCCGGCCGGTGATAGCCTCCTCAAGCATCCCGTTCATCGAGCCGAGGTGCTTCTGGAGATCCCTGAAGCCCCGGCGGGTGTACCTCGCCACGAATCCGGTGAAGAGCAGCATCAGGGGGATGACCGCGAGGGCTGCGAGCGTGAGCTGCACATCGAGCAGGAGCATCGCCGCGAGGATCCCCCCCAGCGACAGAACGCTCGCGAGGAGCGCTGTGACGTTCTGTGAGACGGCCTGGTTTATAGCGTCTATGTCGTTGGTGAGCCTGCTCATGAGCTCTCCCGCCGGAGTCCTGTCGAAGAAGCCGACGGGGAGAACCTGCAGCCGGGCGAAGAGATCCCTCCTGAGGAGCATCAGCGATTCCTGCGAGATGACCGCCATCCTTCGGTCGGCAAGGGCATGCAGCAGGTCGGAGAGAAGGTAGGAAGCCAGCATCGCGAGGGCGATCGCACCCAGCCCTTCGATCCTGCCCGGGATGATGTACCCGTCGATCGCGATGCTCGTCAGCCACGGGCCCGCGAGCCCAAGGAGCGTGTACCCCGCCACCATGAGGAGGACGATCGCGAGAGCGCCCCTGTAGGGCCGCAGGTACCCCGCGAGCCTCGCGAGGGCGCCCTTCGGATCGCGAGCCTCCTCGATGCGCCCGGGGGCCGCGGGCCTCCTCGCCCGAAGCATGCTGCCGGCATCCGGCGTCCCGTATCCCGCGACCCGAGACCCGTGGCCCGGACTCATGCCTCCACCCCGTCCGCTTCGGGATCGCCGAGCTGAGAATCGTAGATCTCGCGGTAGAGCGGGCTCTCCGAGAGCAGGGCAGAGTGCGGGCCGGCCGCGGCGACCCTGCCCTCGTCGAGGAGCACGATCCTGTCCGCGGAGAGCACCGAACTCACGCGCTGCGCCACGACGATCCTCGTGCAGCCCGGCAGCGACGAGGCGAGCGCCTCCTGTATCCTGGCCTCGGTTTCGACATCGACCGAACTCGTGCTGTCGTCGAGCACCAGGACGCGCGGCCTCGCGAGGACGGCCCGTGCGATGGCGATCCGCTGCTTCTGCCCGCCCGAGAGATTGACCCCCCTCTCCTCCACGCGGGTCTCCCAGCCCTGCGGCAGATTCTCTATGAACTCGAGCGCGCAGGCGATGCGGGCCGCCTCGGAGGCCTCGGCGATCGAGGCCTCGGGCCTGCCGAAGACGACGTTGTCCCATACCGTGCCGGAGAAGAGGATGGACTTCTGCGGGACGACGGCCACGAACCTCCGCAGGGACGCGAGCCGGATGTCCCTCAGATCGATCCCGTCGATCAGCAGGCGGCCTTCAGTCGGATCGTAGAACCTCGGAACGAGCCCGGTCAGGGTGGTCTTCCCCGACCCCGTGGCCCCGAGGAAGCCTGTCATGCTGCCGGGCGCGATGTCGAGATCCACGCCGGTGACCGCGTCGACCGGGCTGCCGGGATACCGGAACGACACCCCTTCGAACACGATCCGCCCTGGTGCTCCGGCCGTGACGTCCACCGCCCCCGGGCGGTCCTCCACCGCCGGCATCCCGTCCAGGACGCCCAGGATCCTGCGCGACGAAGCGAGGCCGTTGGCCCAGACGTTGGAGAGGTTGGTCATCATCACGAGCGGCGTCATCGTGCTGAGCAGGTAGTTGCTGAAGGCCACGAGCTGCCCGGCGGTCATCCCGCCCCTGATCGCGTCGAGGCCTCCGGCCCACACCACCGCCACCATGCCGATGTTCACGAAAGCGGTGAGGATGGGTGAGAGAAGGGCCATGAACCTCATCACTCCCGCGGAATCGGAGGCGAAGGCCCCGTTCGCGGAGTCGAACCGGCCGTCCTCGAGGTCGTTCCTGACGAAGGCCCTGACGAGGCGCACACCCGCGATGTTCTCGTGCAGCACAGTGTTGAGCCTGTCGAGCCTCGCCTGCACCTTCCCGAAGAGCGGCTCCATCCTCGGCACGAAGAGGATGATCGCGGCAGAGGTGACGACCAGGAGGGGAAGCATGGAGAGAGCGAGACCGGAGTTGGTCCGGATCATCAGGATCAGGCTGCCCAGCATCATCAGCGGAGCCCTCGTGCCTATCCGCAGGGAGATCTGAGTGAGCCGCTGAAGGGCCGCGGTGTCGCTCGTGAGGCGGACCATGAGCTGCCCCGTGCCGGTCGAGTCGAGCTCGCGCGAGGAGAGGGACTGGATCTTGCGGAAGAGCCTGCGTCTCAGGTCCCTGGCCACGCTCTCGCCCACCCTCACCGACAGGACGTTGTTGCCCACCGCGAAGGCGGTGCCGGCGACGGACAGCGCGAGCATCAGGATCCCGGTGCGGATGACCTCGGCCTGGTCGGAGGGGGTGATGCCCCTGTCTATGAGCCGCTGGATGAGCCGGGGGATCGCCAGGTCCATCGCCACGAGGGCCGCGAGGAGGCCGAGGGCGCAGAGGGAGCGCCTCCAGTACGGCTTCACGAGCGAGAGAGGCAGTCGGATCGATTTCATCTATTCATTGCTCCAGGTTCGAAGATACACGGTCGGGCGCCGCGGGGTACCGCCTGTAACCCGGGTATGACCGGCAGCGTCTTCAACCGTGGACATCAGGATCGTTTTCGGGTACGTACCTTACGAGGAGGAGCAGATGTACGGATCTTCCTTTCGATCTCGATCCGAAGTGGTTTCCGCGATTGGCACGATCGTCGTCTGCCTTGCCGCAGGGTGCGGCACGGACGGATCGGCACCGGCGGCCCCTGCCGCGCGGACCCTTTCCATCGTCGATTCGATCGGCGTCGCTTCCGGCGATTCCGACTACGTCTTCGGCTCGATAGACAGGGTGTGTTTCGGCGAGGACGGATCCATTCTGGTCCTGGACAGGATCTCCTGCCTTGTCCGTTTGTTCGACGCGGAGGGCGGCCTGGTGCGTACGGTCGGCGGTTACGGCGAAGGTCCGGGAGAGTACATGAATCCCACGGACATGGCGATCCTCGGAGACGGCAGGATCATCGTGTGCGACATCTTCTCCGGCGGCGTGCACCTACTCGGTACCGACCTCGTCGATCAGGGCGTGCGGCTGCCCTTCTACTCGGATCCACCCTTCCAGCCCGTGGGAACCTCCGACTCCTCGTTCGTGGCCGGACAGCTCCTCGTCGAGCCGACCGCGGACGGCGTCGACGCAACCTTCCTGGTGGGGCGGTTCGACCTGTCACAGGAGGCCTCGGCGGTCTACTTCGAGAGGACCTGGGAGGCCGATCCGACCAGGTTCACCGAGATCGTAGACAACGTGATGCACTCGGCGGCATGGACCGCGGACGCCTCGGGAAACGTCTACTGCGCACCCATCTCCTTCGATTCCTACGAGATCACCGGCACGGCGCCCGACGGAACCGAGATCCTCCGCGTATCCCTCCCCGTCGAGCGGGTGCCCAGGACCCCGGAGGAGATCGCCGACGAGAAGGCGTTCATCGACAGAAGGATAGCGTCGATGGGCTCGTCTCTCGCAGTCGACTACGAACCTTCGCCCTGGAGATACCAGATCAGCCAGCTCGGGATCGACGGCGACGGCAACCTGTGGGTGCTCAGGGGGACGACGGAGACACCTACTTTCGACGTATGGGACGCCGGGGGGAACCGGCTGTACACGGTCACGGTCCCCGGGGCGGGCGAGGACGGCATCTACTGGCGGTTCGCGATCGGCGAGCAGGGCATCGCGGCCTGGTCCGACGACCCCCTCGACTACCCGAAGGTCTACCTGCTCGAGCTCCGCTGACCCCCGTCCGGTGTCAGAGTAAAAAACGTCAAAAACGCAGGGATTGTGCACAATGTGCGTATCGATTTCGAAATGCGCACATCAACGCAATCTTTTCTGATTCGACATTGCCAGGAATATGGATGAATACACATGTATGTCAGTTGCAGGATCAAAATGGTCATAAGCCGTGCACTTGCGTTTTTGACTTTTTTTACTCTGACACCGGACTCGCGGAACATGACCGGGGGATCAGGGTAGCAGCGGCATCGACCGGCGGGATGGCGCGCCGGGGTTTGCTTCGGGAGGTGACCGGTTATATTACTGGAGCGAAGGCCATTCCCTCCATTCACCCTCACCCACGACTCGGAGATCCAAATCCAATGACGATAGCGGGGTTCGTGTATTCCACGCTCCAGAGTCTCCAGGCCCCTGTGATCCGCAGATGGTACGACCATATGACCCGCATCGACCGGGACGGGAACATGCTGTTCATGAACTACGGCTGGGCCGGGCTCGACGAGCCTCGTTCCCTGCGTCTCGAACCCGAGGACGAGCCTTTCAGGTACTGCATGCAGCTCTACGACCGCGTCGCCGGTGCGGTGGACCTCGAGGGGCTGAGGGTTCTCGAGGTCGGATGCGGCAGGGGCGGGGGCGCGAGCTTCGTCCACAGGTACCACCGTCCCGTGTCCATGACGGGGCTCGACTTCGCCCCGAAGAGCGTCGAGTTCTGCATGGCGAGGCATGCGGTACCGGGGCTCTCCTTCGTCCGCGGCGACGCGGGTGCCCTGTCCTTCCCCGACGCCGAGTTCGACGCCGTCATCAACGTCGAGTCGTCGCACTGCTACCCTTCCATGAAGGCCTTCCTGGAGGGCGTGTCGAGGATCCTCAGGCCGGGCGGCCACTTCCTCTACACCGACTACCATTCGCCGGCGCAGCTCGTGGAGCTGAGAAGGATGTTCGGCGAATGCGGCCTGTCGCTGGTCGAGGAGGAGGACATCAGTGCAAACGTCCTGAGGGCGCTGGAGCTCGACAACGACAGGAAGAAGGCCCTCATAACGAAGCTCGTCCCCAGGGGCCTGAGACACATGTTCTGCGAGTTCGCCGGGATGGAGGGGACGCACACCTTCAACCGCAGCTTCCGCACAGGCGATCGCATCTACTCGCGCTTCGTCCTCAGGAAGCCCGCGCCCGAATCCGTGGAAGACGCAGAGATCAGGGAACTCCAGCCCGCCGGAGTCTGAGGCGGGAGGCCGGACAGGCGGCCGACCGGGCGGGAGCGGTCAGCCTCCGCCCTCGCCGCAGGATTCCGCGGTCTGCGCCGCAAGTTCCGACCATGCCGGCATGGACAGCATGTAGTGGCGGACTCTGCCCTCCGCTACTTCCCGCGTGATCCCGGGCTGCCAGTGCATGAACCAGTTCGTGAGCACCCCGCGAACCTCGTCCGCCGTGCGGAGTCTGCCCTCGGAGTCCGAACACCAGCGGCAGTACCGGTCCGACGGCCCCCTGTTGTGCTCGTCCAGCAGGGATGACATGCAGGACCGGCAGAAAGCCCCCTCGGCAAGCTCCTCGCTGCCCGCGAGCCCGGGGGCCGTGGCGCCGGTGCTCACCAGGTAGTTCCTGAGGGAATCCTCGAGCTGCCTCCTGGCGCTCGCCACCGTCCCGCTCCCACCGTTCGACGGGCCGAGCAGGGCGAGCATGAAGCCCGCCAGATCGTCGAAATGCCCGTTTCCTCCCTGCTCCCGTGGTCGAACCCGCGCGCCATCGCCGGCGGCCTCGGAGCGGATGATCCCTTCGATCCTCGCGTCGATCGGAAGGCCCGTGGAGCGGACGAGTTCGAACGCGTCCAGCCCCAGGCCGCACGCGATCCTCGTGATCGTGCGCGCCCACGAACCGGTGATGTAGGACGACTGCGGGAGGGAAAGGTCCGGGACGTCACCGTCCGTGAGGATCCGCTGGAGCGTGTGCGTGGAGACCCTCAGGGATTCCGCCATCCTCCTGCGCGATCCCGTCGACTCGTCCGCTGCGGACAGGACATTGTAGATCCTGTCGAACCCGCGTGGCAATCCCCTGGGTTTCTCCATCAGACCTCCGTTTTCAGCAATATCATATCAGAGCAGCCCGAGCTGGTAAAGCGCTTCTCGATTGCGTCACAGCACCCGGTGCGGTGGTTGTTGACAATGGCGGTCCGACCTCCGATGTTTCCAGCAACGCAGACTGTTGCTGAAAATAGGAGGGAACCATGTTCACTTTCATGCTCTCGTGCCTGCTCGCTGCGGCCTGTACCGCATCCTCCGAGGTGGTCACGCTCACTCCGGTGAAGGATGCCTACATCTGCGACTGCAAGCCCGACTCCACGAATCCCAACGGCGGGCCGACACACATCTACTTCGGCAGGTACGGGTCGTGCTACGACCGGACACTCATCGAGTGGGACCTCTCGGCGATCCCTGCGGGCGCGACCATCGAGTCCGCCGTCATGAGGTTCTACTGCTTCGGCTTCTACGGCGCTCAGTCCGGACAGCCCGTCTTCTATCTGGTCGACGAGTCCTGGAGCGAAGAAACCGTGACCTTCAACACCCAGCCGGACTACGGGACGACTCCGTCCGCCGCGGGCGCATGGCCGGCGGCCCACACATGGTTCGAACAGGACGTCACCGCATTCGTGCAGGCCTGGACAGGAGGCTCGCATCCCAACCACGGGGTGTACTGCACATCCACGGGGACGACGGCCACATGCGTCCCGGGCTTCTGGTCGAAGGATTCGGGAGACGAATCGGTCTGGCCTCAACTCGTCGTGACCTACTCCATGGCAGATCTCGACGGGGAGACGTGGGCGGGGATCAAAGCCGCGGAGTAGGGCGGAGGGCGGCCGGGGCCCCGTGCCGGTTCCCGGCCGTCTTCGTCAGAGCTTGAGGACCTGGCAGACCGAACCGGCCCCGGGGACCGCGATCCTGCACAGGTAGACCCCGGGAGGAACTGCCTCCCCGGATGCGCCTGCACCGTCCCAGGGAACCTCGTGCTCTCCGGCGCAGTACGCGGCATCTTCGAGAACCTCCACGACCTCCCTGCCGTACACGTCGTACACCGTCAGATCGACTTCGGCGGGAGCGGAGAGGGTGAAGACGATCCCGACCGATCCGGAGAACGGGTTGGGCGACGCGGCAGCCGCGACGAGCGAGGGGGCCTCGCCCGGATACTCTATGCCGGTGGGCTCGTAGATCATCAGCACATACTCGGGATGGTCGATGAAGGGATTCCTGTTCTCCTGAATGGCGTAGACGGCCTCGTTGCGGTCGAGCTCCTTCGCGCCCACCGGGTCGGACAGATGCCAGGCGATGAGCATGCCCTCGGCCCATTCGAGGAGCTGGGATCCGCTGGTCATGGGGCTGCCGGGCCATCCCGCGTCCTCGGTGTAGTACCGGGTCGCCATGTAGAAGTAGTTGCGCGCGAAATCCCCCTTGAAGGCATCGATCGGCTCGAAGACCGTGCCCGAGTAGCCCGGCCACGAGCACGGCCCGAGCCGGCTGCCGTTCATCGAGGTCCAGGCGGGCGAGGCTACTTCTCCGAAGGGGTAGCTGCCCCTGCGGTTGTTCACGTAGATGTCGGTGGGGACGATGTGGAAGAGATCCGTGTTCATCGGGGCCTGGTCGCCGAACCAGCTCTTGGGCCAGGAATGCTCACGGTTGTAGCCCTGCCCCTCGGCGCTGGCCGATCCGCCCTCGTCCTCGCCGAAAGTGTAGAGATAGGGAGGAGTGCCGCCGGGGATGTCGGAGTACATGTCCCAGACGTATCCGTCGGGCCTGTCGTCGGTGGTGTAGAAGGCCAGCCATATGGCGTCGTAGCTGATGGACTCGTGGTCGTCGATTATGCCGTGCAGCGCGGCCTGCAGCGCCAGCCCGGAGAGGCCGGCGGCCGGGTCGTAGTAGCCTGCCGGTATGCCGGCGAAGGCCGTTCCCGCCAGGACGGCGGCGACGGCCATCAGGGCCGGGGCATGGCGTACTCTCATCGACAGCCTCTCCATCGAAGGCTCCGGCGGACGAGCCTTGCGTCTGATGAATCCCCGCATGGCCCGGCCGGTTCCGCGCCCCTCACTCGTCCGTGATCCCCGGCTCCGGGCGGGGGTAGCGCGAAGCCAGGGACTCGAAGTCCTCCCGCCACAGCAGGAACTCGTATTCCAGCATTTCGTCCGTGATCCCGGGATATCCATCCGGAGCGACGGAATCGGGCTCGCATGCCGGGAGCCATGATACGGTTCCGTCGGGAGCGGCGCCTCTTGCGATGAAAGCGAAGCATTCGCCGGGGAGCATGAATTCGCCGTCGCTCTCCATCCCGTCCCTGATCCCCGTCCTGAACGAGTCGAAGCTCACGCCGCCGGTCTCCAGGAGACCCGTCGCGTCCACGAGATATCCCGTCAGCGGGGCTTCGATCCGATGGACCTCGCACACGAGCACGTCGGTCGCACCCATCGAGAGCAGATGTTCGACAGCGATCCGGGCGGCCTCCATCGGAGCCAGGATCGTCGTCTCCATGCCCTCGACACTGGCCGGACCATCGGCGATCACCGCCAGCGGGTGAAGCATGCCAGCTCCCTCCGGGGACTCGACACCGTTCGCAGACAGCATCGAAACGATCGCCGGAAGCATGACCGGGGCCAGGTTCATCGTCGTTCCTCCTAGTCCATGACACGACAGCCACCCGATCATTCCGGCGGGCACGGCCCGGGTCAATGAACGCCTGCAGGGCATGGCTTCCGGCGGTTGAACCGGCTAGAATCCATATGAACCGGGGTATCGGCATCGTCCGGCTGCCGGAAAGGGACCGCAGATGCCTTGTGGAGGCCCCGGGCTCAGTCGGACTCCTTCAGGAGGGAAGGAAATGGGCGAGAAGGGGAAGAAGGACAAGGCCAAGGCTCAGAAGCAGACCGAGACCAAGCAGGCGAAATCGGCCAAGCAGAAGCAGGACAAGCAGGCGCCCAAGGCAGCCAAGTCCTGACGATCTCGCGGGATCGCCCGGGGAGACCGGATGCCCCGTCGTTCCGACCGGCATGGAGCAGCGACAGTGCCTCTCGCCGGCGGGGCTCCGGGACTCCTTTCCGGGAAGGGGGTCGAGACGGTCGGCCGGGAAGCGGAACAAGGAGGATAAGATGCCCGAGGTCCACCTCGTCCTGTCCATCCCCCAGGGAGTCATAACCGCCACCTCCCTCGGGATCGAGGGGCTGGCGCTCCATAGCAGCCCGGGGTCGGGAAAGCACTTCAGGGGTCGGAAACTCTTCGTGGAACTGGCGACGTCGAACGGCAGGCCCGATTTCTCGTATCTCGACGAGGGGGGATGGCGCGACGCCGCCGGCGACACCTCGAGCGCGCTCGCGGCTGCGGAGGCGGGCAAGCGCACCAAGACGGCCCTCTCCAACAACGCCTTCTCCTGCACGCCTATCGAAGCCTACAGGCGGATCTGGCTGGTGAAGACCGGCGGCGAGGTGATGCCTCTCGAGCCGGGCCGCAATCTCCACACCTTCGCATCGCACTCCTGCCACGAGGCTATGTCGCCGGCCCAGGTGGCCGTTGCGGCGGGATGCCCCGATCATGTCGGGAAGACCCACATCTATCTCGTCATGTGCCCGATCCAGCTGCTTCTCGTCTCCAACCTCACCCCGGTCGAGTACGCGTGGTATGCGACACACAGGCCCGGGAAGGTCTTCCGCCAGGTGGTGTTCACGGAACTCGAGCCGGAGCGGACGCACCTATCTGCCCAGAGCCGCCTGACGAGCGCCCTGATCGATCTGGACAGGCAGCCCGACAAGAAGACCAAGACGATCGTCTCGGAGGATTGCATCAACGAGGTGCCGTTCTTCGCGTGGTCGGGCTACGAGAGCAGCCAGGACGGCCTCTTCCTGGCGGACAGGGAGCACGTCTCGCTGTGGCCCTTCCCCGGCGAGATCCCGGTGGCCTGGGATCACGTCACGGGCTGACGGGTCGGACTGCGACATCGCAGGATATCCAGGCGTCTCGCAATTGCACCTGTTGCCGTGCCGGCGACGCGGGATCGTGCCGGGTGTCCCTGCACGGATCAGGAAACATGCAGCATCGGAACCGCTCCCGGCTTCTGATGGATACTTGAGATCGTTCTCCGTATTCGCATCGATCCTGCTCGGTATCCTCCCGGGCTGTTCCCGGCCGCCCGAGGAGATCTTCCGGACAACCGTCGAGATGACCATCGACGGCAACGATCCCGGCGCTATTTTCACTCCCGCCGGGCTCTGCGTCGATGACTCCGGGCGCGTGCTCGTCCTCGACCGCTACATGGGTCAGGTCGACATCTTCAACCCGGATGGTTCGTTCGTTGCCTCGTTCGGAGGATGGGGCGAGGGGCCGGGCAGGCTGTCCTGGCTGTTCTTCAACTTCTGCGTCGACGATGCGGGCAACGTCTACCTCATAGACGAAAGACGCATCATAGAGGTCTTCGACCGGAACGGCTCCTTCGCCCGGAGTATGGACCCCGACGAACCACCCGGCTTCTGGCAGATATTCGACATCGCCGTCTCGGATTCCATCATCGTCCTGAACTGCACGTCGCCTCTCGCCGAGGACTCATGGAACGCCATCACCGTAACCGGGACGGACGGACGGATCCTTCGCCGCTTCGGGGGGACAGCCTCCGATCTCGATGGCATGCCGCCAGCGCTCGTCGACTTCTATCGATCCTGTACGATCGACATCGACGATGAAGGCAGCATCTACTACACCAGCATCATGGACTATGCGGTCTGCAAGTACACCGCCGAGGGTGCGCTCGTCTTCGGATCGGTCCCGGAGTCGAGCCCGGAGCCTGTTGTGGATATCCCCGACCCCGACGAGTTTCGTGGCGTCAGCCTGGTCAGGCCGGCAGTCTGGGATCTCTGCGTGGCCGGCGGAATGGTCTTCGTCGTCCGGGGAGAGCCGGACGAGGCTCGCGGTTCTCGCGTGGACGTGTTCTCGGCGGAAACCGGGGAATTCCTGGGCTTCCTGTACACCGGGGTTCCTGCAGGAGGCATGCCCTACTGCATCCGCGTCAGCGGCGGCAGCCTCTATACCGCCGATGCAGACGGCGCAATCGTCTACAAGCTGGCACTCGGCCGCCTCTGACCCGCGGGGTATGGAGGTTCAGGGACCGGGCCTGCATGCTGCGGCGCAGAGACCGGGAGGACGGGATCGTCCGATGGCTTCTCCGGACTTCTACCTGATGTATCCGAGATCCCTGAGCTGGTCCGTCACCGCGCTGCTCCAGGGGACCGCCGCGGGCTGGCCGTCGGGCGGGGTCGCCCAGTAGTACAGCACCTCCTGCAGCAGCGTGTCATCGGGAGGCAGGGGGGCATTCTCCCCGGGGTCGGAAGCCTGATCGAACATCACGGCTTCTCCGGTGTCCGAGTTCCAGATGACCTTCCTGGCGGCCTGCCTGACGCAGGCCTCCCTGCTCTCTCCGCCTCCGAGCCCGCTTGCGGCGAGGATCCTCTCCGGGTCGTGGTCGGGCAGGAGCAGGCTTCTTCCCGGCATGATCTCCGGAGCCTGGACATCCGCGGCGGCCAGGATCGTCGGGGCCACGTCGATCGTGCCGACCAGGCCTTCGACGACCTGACGGGATGGGACGCCGCAACCGGAGATGATCAGCGGCACATCGAGCAGTTCGGCGTGGAGCGAATGCCCGTGGGTGTACCTGCCGTGCTCGCCGAACTCCTCCCCGTGATCTCCTATGACGATGACGAGAGTGCTGCCGCCGTACCCTGATGCCCGCAGACCGCCCAGCAGCCTGCCTATCTCCGCATCCGTGTACGCAAGTTCGCCGTCGTAGAGGTTTACCAGGTTGCGAGCCCCGGCCGAGTCGACGACTACCGCCCCCGAATTCGCATCGAACATGTCGGCCATCACCCCCCAGTCACGGTCGAAGAGCCCCGAATAGTCCGGGTCCGCGTAGAGGGTGTCGTAGGGTGATGGAGGGTCGTACGTGGCATGAGGATCGAAGAAGTGGACCGCTGCGAAGAAAGGTGCTTCCTCGCCGTCCCTGGTCGCGAGCCAGGCGAGGAATGCATCGACGGTCTCACCGGCGGACCTGCTCTGCGTGACCTCCTCGAGACCGCGGCAGTCGAAGTGCTCGAATCCCCTGTGGAAGCCGAAATGCTCGCTCATGTAGATCACGTTGAAGAATGCCGCGGTCCCGTAGCCGCTCCTGGCCAGAAGCTCCGGCAGGTAGGGGAGTCCGGGGTCCACCCCGTAGAAGACGCCGTCGCTGAGCCGGGCCTTGTGGGATCTCTCGGTGAGGCCGGTGAAGATCGTAGCCATCGAGGGAAGAGTCCAGGGGCTGCCGCTCATGGCCCGCTCGAACCTGGTCCCTGCTTCAGCCAGGCTGTCGAGGCTGGGGGTCGTCCCCCTCCCGTACCCGTAGCAGCTCAGGTGGTCGGCCCTGGTAGTGTCGAGGAGGATCAGGAGGATGTTCGGCCTGGCATCCCTTCCGCAACCCGTCATCAGGAGCAGGATCGCCAGGGCGAGCAGGAGATCGCATGCACGGATCAGGCTCGCAGTTCGCGAAAGCCCTGCACATTCCGGCCTGGTCTGGTCCATCGTTCTCCCGGGGGGTTCGGGCGGTTCGTCGTCGGAAGACTCGACAGCCGCGGGTTCGTCGGGACGTTTATACCGGCGCCTTGCCCAGGGGGTCAACGATTCTCCGACCTGCAGAGGACTTGTGGACATGACAGGATTCGCCCTGTCGGATCATCCCCCCCCGGTGACAACCCCGTGGGAGGCTCACCCGATCCCGGGGGCACCCGGATTCAGCGGGACCAGGTGCCTGTCCCCTTGAGCTCGGTCCAGCAGTACGGGGCTGCCGGATCCGAGCAGTCCCACCATCTCCAGATGTGGAAGATCCCTGCGGAATCCGGTCTCAGGAGTAACTCCTGCATTCCATAAGCGGACAGCGACTCGGCTGGGACCAGAGACGTATAGATGACTAGATTGAAGCCTCTCGAGAGCTGCAGGGTCGTGCCGGTGGAATCCCCGGACCAGAGAGATTCGGAACTGCCTACCAAAGACAACTCGACGAGGTCAACTGATTCGAACATGGCTTCCGTCATGGCCAGTTCGACATCGACACCCCAGCAGCTGTCGGGCAGGCCGTCTCCGTCATAGTCGGCCCAGAACTCCTCGGGCATGAAGAACTCGAAGTCCTCGGAGAAGCAATCGAAGTAGACATCGATATCTCTGGCAGTATAGGAGTACTGCAGGTTCGCCATCACCTTCCAGGCGCTGTCGGGATCCTGGTAATACATCAGGGAGTCAGGGCCAGGGACGTACGTGATCGGGTTCCAGCCGCATGCCACAATCGAACAGCAGCATGCCATCATCATCATCCTGGTCATCAATGTCCTCTTCCTCGACAAGGGATGACACGACCACGTCGGTAAACGCTCCTTGATCCCCGTGATGATCATTCAGAGCTCGAGATGACGACGATCCTCTGCATGGCCGAGACCTGGCCGCACCTGGAGACGACGAAGTACATCCCGCAGGGCTGCCCGCTCAGATCCAGCTCGAACACGTGTAACCCCGAAGGCAGCATGCCTGTGTATGAACTCACAACCCTTCTGCCCGAGGAGTCCGTCACCCAGAGGTCGACCATGCCGTTCGACGGCAGGTCGAGTGAAGCGATACAGAAACTCGATGCCGGATTGGGCGAGACGTGGAGTGCCGGCCTGCCGGGACCGCTCGATTGTCCTTCCTCCTGGCCGATCCCCGTCATCCGATTCGTCCAGTAGACCGACAGTGGCCCTCCGAAGGCGCCCATGTCGTTCCTGATCAGCCCGAGGGAGGGCCAGAGGGGGTATCCAGGGCTGCCCGTGTCCTCGAAGTCGCGACAAGCGACTGAGGGATCCCCTGTATCGATGCATGGTGAAGAACCGGCTTCGAGGTGATAGAGTGACAGCGGACCCGGTTCGAACACCGGGTACTGATCCAGCATCCCCAGGCCCCAGTCGAGGGTGCTGCCCGTCCAGACATATATGCCGGTCTGCTCCCCCTCGATATCGCTGTAGTCGACATCCAGGACAGATGCCGGTGTGGCGCTGCGGAGGGATATCTCAGGGCCACTGACGGACGCCTCGTTGTCCCAAAGGATGCAGTTGCGGAGCTCGACGGCCCTGGCGCAGTCGATACCCCCCCCGAAGGTGCCCGAGTTCCCGACTATCGTGTTGTTGACGATATGTACCGCAAGTCCGCCTGAAGTTCCGGAGCAATTGATGCCTCCGCCGCTTCCCTCCGCGAGATTCGAACAGATCACGTTGTTCATGATGATCGTCTCACCGAAGACGCACCAGATCCCGCCGCCCTCTCCGCCGGCGCCACCCTGGGCGATATTGTCAGAGATGACGTTCGCAACGATCATGGGGGCGCCCTGGTAGGAATAGATCCCGCCCCTCTCCCCGATGCCGGTATAGAACTCCATCAGTTCGTTCCCCGTGATGATGTTGCCCCGTATCGTCGGGGAGGATTCGAGGCACAGGATGCCCCCGCCGCAGATGGGTCCATACAGGTATGTGCCCTGCCCACCTGTGATGGTGAAACCCTGGATGACCGCGCTGCGCGTTTCCCCGTTCTCGAAGGTGACGGTACTGGAATAGTTGGCGTCGGATCCGTCACCCTGGGGAGAGCCGTCTATGACGGTGTCAGCTGGCCCGGAGAGGGAGAGAAGAACGACGTCCTTACCGATGAAATCTATCCACTCATGGTATGTGCCCGGCCAGACGAGTATCGAGTCTCCATCCGAAGCGGCAACGATCGCATCCTGGATCGTCGGCTGCTGGGAGGGCACACGGATTGTGCCTGCATGGACCGACATGGGCAGCAGGAGCACAAGAAGAGGTAGAGGCGACCGGCTTTTCGCTGTGCTCATGACCCCTCTCCAGAGTGGTTTCTGGTTCGATTCAACGGCACTATTCGTATGATCGGATCCTCCGTCTCCGAACGAGGATGAGGGAGGAACTCGAGAGCCAATGCTCGCGGTCTCACTTCCACGGGACATCTGACGATCCGATCTCCTCGAGAAGGCGATCTACTCCTCCGCGACGAGCTCCAGCCGATAGACCAGAGGGTACCGGTCCGGCTGGTATGGACGGGCCAGACAGCCATTTTCGCTGATCTTCAGATTCCATGTAAAGCAACTCAGCCATTGAGGGGGAGTGAAGGTAGCGGTGAACAGGTCTTCCCCGTCGAGCGTCATCACATCATAGACGATCTCCCGGTAACCGCCCCGCTTGACCCAGACCCTGTCCTGACTGTCCACCTGGATCTCGGAGATCGCCGGAAGGTATTCATCAGGCTGCCAGTTGAAGCCATCCAGGGTTCCCATGCCGTTCAGATACCTCTGTCTGGCGAGCTCCATCTCGTCGGAGAGCTGCTCGTCGCTCTTCCTGACCGGTTCATAGTCGCGTTCGATCGAGCCGAGAAGCTGCCCGCTCTGATCGAACTGGACAATTCTCCATTCCTCGGTTGCCCTGTTGGCAACGAGAATAGATCCGTCCGGAGCAGTTGTGAAAACCATCGCAGTGTTTGTCTGCCATGCGAAGTCAGGATCATATGGTGCAGTTCTCCTCGTTATGGTAATAGAGCTGTCGCCGCTCAACAGAAGAATCGTGTTGGATACCGAATCCCCGGCAGCGGACAGAATGGAGAAATTCGCGGCGTAGGATGTATCCGCAAGTGGATAGACCTTGTAGGGGCCGAGTCGGTTCGATTCATAGAAGAGGTGTTCATCGAGGAGGTTCATCCGGCTGTCATAAAGGCAGATCTTCCTCTCTTCCTGTCCGAAGACCATGAATCCTCCGCCGGGCAGTGTCTTCAGGAATGTCGGTGAGTTGAACTCTCCCGGGCCCTGGCCCTGGATGGAGACAGAGCTGCGGAACTCCCCGGTGGAGTCGAAGAAGCTGACTCTGCAGTTCACTCCGTCTAGGACTACGATCCCGCCTTCGGAGGTGAAGTCGGCAGAGGTGGCATCTCCGAAGACATAGCAGGAATCACCCGATTCGATTCCGATCGAATCCATTGCAACAAGCCTGTATGTTGTGATTTCACGGCTTCCCGGGAGTGTTCCCGTTGTCGATGATCCACCCCGGCAACTGATGCAGCAGGCTGCAGCACAAAGGCATACAACTCCCGTGAGCGCCTTCAACGAGCACCTCCGGAAAGAGCATTTGTTTCGATATAGCTGGAGCAGCGGATGTCCGTCCAGAACCCACTACTCATGCTCGTATCTCTTGAGTTGCCATATGCGCGTGAGGCCGGTTCCCGAGAGCTCCCGATCCGCCTCGGAACCGCGAGTCTCAGAATCGGCTTCACAGAACCGGCGGGCAGCATCACGAATAGGCTGTCGCAGAAAACCCGCGGGAATGCGTGCTCTATCTCCTGCTTGAGGGAGAGCTGGTGGCTCTTCGGGCTCGTCTGGGGAAGTACGCGGCGTCAGGGAACCGCGGATCCTGCCCCCATGAAAGAAAAGCCCCCGGCAGGATCTGCCGGGGGCAATACTGGTTGCGGGGGCCGTCTACGGCGAGATGCACCAAATCGTCGAAAGGCTTCTCGTGAAGCGCATCAGCCTGCCCACGATGGGCAGACATAAGAGTAGGGTTGCCACAACAGGCTGACAAGAGCTATTTATGTTTAGCCCTTGCTTTTCCGCCAATTCTGTCCTTAGCTTTTTCCTGTTTTGCTCCATTCTTCTCTTTCGGAAGGACGTTTTCCAGGAGCCTTGGGTAGCGCTTCAAGGTACGAGCAATTCGTCTATCTAGGTCAGGGTTTTTTAATTTAGCCCCTGTTC
>JAUCPW010000042.1 GCA_030373045.1 Candidatus Fermentibacter sp. | reverse complement strand
ACGGTGTGGATCCCTTCGGTTCTCCAGTGCGGCCTGATATCCATGGGATAGATGGTGACCAGGAGAACCACGAGCCTTCTGGGGCCCATCGACTGCGCATGACCCGTCGGAAGGTCATCCATCCCGTCCCTCTCCTCCGAACAGGGCAGCCATCTCAACCTCTCGAGGAACTCGAGGCGCATCTGGATCTGGTCCTTGTCTCCATTCCTGCCCTGGCTGCAGCCGACGGGCGAGGTCCACTTGCATTCCCCGAGGAGGATCGTGCCATCGGTGACGACCGAGAAATCGACTTCGGGGCCGTTGCCGTCGTTCGTCTCGGGATGAGGCACCCTCCTCCAGAGCGCGATCTCGCAATGCCGCGTGGGCTCCGGCTCGAGGCCGACAGTGCGGAACAGCTCGTCGGCCCAGCGGGCACGGGCCTGCTCGTCGCATCCGGCTATCGTGCCGAAGACCGACCAGGTGATGGCGTCCTCGCTGTTGAGGGACTGGAGGTCGCAGTAGAAGCCCAGATCCCTCCTGAGATTCCGCAGCGCTTCCCTGTCGAAGCTCGATCCTCTGTCGCTCTTCACGAGCTTCTGCAGGATCGCTGGCTGGACGGGGCCCTCCTCCCCTCCTTCGAAGACCAGGTTCCTGCGGTGCGAGCAGGCTGCGAGAACTCCACCCCTGCTCCGTTCCACTTCCATGAGGCGACCGTTCCAATCCGGAATGTTCATTCGACTCCTTCCTTCAGTGTCTTTCATTCCTTCGCACCACTTTAGAGCAATCGGCTTGCCAGGGGCGTACTCCCGCGATGAAGGCTTGAACAGGCGATACCCGCGATCACATCTCTGTGGATACACTCGGAACTGACTGACTCACATCAATACCTGACGACATGGAGTCATTTGCCGATGCTTCCTCGGTGGCATCTCCGAGGGGGATCGCCCGGCGCCCGCCTGCCTGGGCGGGCGCCGGAGCATGCCGGGTCTAGTTCGCGTTCATCTCCGCGAGGAGCCTCTGGCGGAGATTCTTGGAACGAGAGAGCATGACCGATTTCGCGATCGCCCCTGCGATCGCGGATACGATCGACAGTCCCAGCAGCCCGAGGACGATCCACTTGTGCGCCCCCGAGAAGAACGGCATGCCGAGGATCGGCAGCAGGACGAGAGAGACGCCGGCTGCGAGCAGTGACAGCTTGCCGGGGAGCATGAGCCTCTTCGCCTTCTGCATTCTGTCCGGGTCGACGGGGCGGGTCCCGGCGATCCTCGCGGCGTCGCTGCCGTCGACCACGCACCTGAAGGGCTCGCCACCGTACAGGAAGGTCGTCACCCAGAAGGGCAGGTAGACCCTGGCGCAGTTCTGGGAGATGAGGGTGGTAGTGCAGTTGAGGTCCTTGCAGCGGTCGCCGGGCACGCGCGGGCGGGCCTTCGTTTCGGCGATGGAATCGACGAGGTCCTCTACGTGGGTGAGGAACTCGGTGCGGTCCTTCTCGAAAGGCTCTAGTGCGTAGCCTTCGAGCTGCGAGGGATCGAACGAAACAGCGGAAGAGGGCGGCACCTCTTCGCAGAACCGGGCGAGCGAGGGATCCACCGAATCCGACGCCAGCGTATAGATGAGGTACTTCCCGTTGATCACGCCGTTGCTGGGTCGCCAGTCAGTGACGGTGCGGCGCTTCTTAACGAGCTTGTCGCCCTGCATCTCGAGATACTCCTCCTGCCGGTCGTATCCCGAAGAAGCGAACCAGTCGGCCTTGTACTCGCCGCTCCATGCGTAGAAGGGCAGATAGGTGCCCTTCGTCTCGATCTCCGAGGTCAGCACGTCGTCCGGAGTGAAGGTGCCCTCGCTCAGCCATCCGCGGATCGCCCTCAGGAACCCGCCCTCGTCGACCCTGAAGGGAGCGATGAGATCCGGCGGATCGACGGTGACGTCGACCGCCTGGGTCGAAACCGCGAACTTCGAGCCGCAGTAGCCGCACACCGTGAGATCGAGCCCGGGCAGGAACTGTACGTCCGCCCCGCAATTGGAACACTTCATCTCCTTGAGGGAGAGCTTTCCCGTAGCCATGCGCACCTCCTGTCGAAATGTGATTGCCAGTGAAACGCTTTCGGGCTGCTCCAGAACGGGCCGCCTGAGGGATTCCCCGGCGGCCCGTCATCGGACAGGCCCGGGATCATCCCCCGACAGGGCGGCTGACGGTTGACGGTCATCCGCTGACGGCTGGTCGAGGTGGCAGAGGGTGTGTAGGGTGGCCCACACTGTTTCGTAGATGTCGTGTCTCATCCAGCCGTGCTTCTCTTCGACGGTCGCCTTGAAGTCATCGTAGTCGATCCCGGCCGCGATGGCGGCCATGGCGCGTGCCACCTCGGCCTTCGGGGCCCTGAACCTGTAGCGGTAGTCGGCCCGGTCGAGCTCCACGAGCTCCGACGCCGAAGGGAGATGACGCGCCCGGAAGGACTCCATGTCGGCCCTGATGCGGCCCCTGACAGTGAGCCTCCCATCCCCGCGGTCGCCCGGTTTCTCGACTACGCTGAAGAACCCGAAATCAGTGAAGAGCCACATGCATCCTCCATTCTCCGGGCCCGGGCCCGGTGTGTGCGGTTCAGTCCTTCCCGGCAAGCGGATGCAGGGGCAGCTCACCGTTGTCGCACAGCCAGCTCCGGGCCGTTTCCAGGGTGTTGAGCCAGTCCTTCAGCACCAGGGTCTCGGCCGCGCTGTGCGCGTTCCTGTACCCGACGCTCAGGTTGATGCCGCAGATGCCGGCGCATAGGGTGCAGATGTCGGTGGAGTTGCCCCTGTCCTCCTGCCCGAAGGCATTCACGGCCCTTCTGAAGCCCGGCATGCTCTTTTCGACGTAGGCGAGGAACCCGTCGGTGCCCACGTAGTACCGCTTGAGGTCGTGGGAATCGCGCCTGTCGAACTCGACCATGAACCTGTGCGATCCGTTGAGCTCTGAGGCGATTCCGGGCCGGTTCGCCATCAGCCAGTTCGCCCCGGTCTGTCCGTGTTCCTCTCCATCGGTCACGAGCAGGGAGTGCCCCGAATCCCTCAGCAGCCAGAGGATGGCGCATCCCGCCCTATCGTCGGCCCCGATGCCCTTCGATGGGTCGGTCGAGCGAACGGTGTGGCCGTCGGTGACCAGGTCGGTGATCGAGCTGCGAACCGGGTCTCCTGCCCAGACAGTGTCGGCGTGGGCCACGAGGATCACTCTGTCCTCACGGTTGCCAGGCACGTAGACCGATCGGTGTTCATCCTCCCCGGAGGAAACCGCGCCGGGAAGCCCGGAGAACCTGTCGAGAAGGGTGGGGGAATCGTTCAGGGGCACCTCGAGGAAATCGAACAGAGTCTTCAGCTCTGCTGTCATGTCTCTTTCCTTTCCGGCCGCGAGGCCTTTCCGGGTAATATAGCAATAACGATGCCAGATCTTCGAAGTATCTCACTATATCAAGATGTTTCGGGCGATGGTTCAATCCGACAGGCTTAGTAAAGGTCTGATTGCAGTCAGTAAGTGATATCGAACCTGGAACTGGGAACGAAGAGAGTGCCGAAATCTAAACACAACGCAGACAGCATGATCCCGCGTGATGACCACGGGAGGCGGGAGCGGATCGCGGTGATGATGGGCAGGAACGCCCTCGGTGAGGGCTTCATGGCTCCTCGAGGCAGGCCTAAAAGAGGGGGCTTGACAAAGCCGCATACGGCGCTTATATATCGCTGAGCCGGACAACCACGCCGGCACACTTCCAGGTACATCCGACGTCGCAGTGCGCAAGCGGGCAGCGTTATGCCAGGGCGAACCGATGCACTCCCCGTCGGGAGGTCGGACAGACGACCGGAGAATGCAGTGTGATATGGCAGTAATATACGAAACGGTACGATAGATGTGAATCTGATGGTAAGGCGTCACATACCGATGAAGCGTCAGAAACTGACGTCAGAAACCACCGAGGGCCGGGCGGCCACAGGGGCCGGGAGGGGGGGGGCGAAGCTGAAAGTTGCGGCCGGGAGAGGAAGACTGATGGGATGGCAGAAAGGATGCTCTGATGATCGAAGCGCGGATTCTGTCCGAGAGCGCCAGGCACCACGGGGGTGCCGGTGGATGAAGCCCGTGGGATGGAGGTAGAATGACGAATAACACATCTGTCCGAATCAAGTCTGCAGTTCCTTTCAAATCCAACTCCGAGTACCTCTCGGCCTGCTTCGATCTCGTCCGTGACCTGTGCAGCGTTCGCAGGACACCCGACGAACCGGATTACGGGTCCTGCTCCACCGCCGCCGAGAGGCGCAAGGCACGAATGCTCGCCAGAGAAGCGAAGACGATCGACAAGCCGGCTCTCGAGGCCTGCCGGCGCAAGGCAGCGAATCTGAAGAGGAAGGCCGACGCCACCGTGGATGCCGGCATCGTCGATCTGCCTCTTGTCAGGATCGCGAGGGAGTTCGGGCTCTCAGAGGTCGAGGCTTCCGTCGTGGCCACCGCAGCCGCCTATTACTCCAGACATGAGATCGAACTATTGATCGATCAGGCCACCGGTTGCGGCAGTTTCAACATCAGGGCCGCCCTGAGGCTCCATTTCCCCGACGAGGAGGAGCAGCTCAGGAACAGGAACCTGTTCATGCCCGCCTCGAACCTCATCTGTAGCGGGGTGCTCCGGTATTCACAGAGATACAGATGGAACGACATGAGCGAGGAGAACTTCCTCGGCATCACACTCGAGATGCCCCTCTCCATCAGCAGTCTCATACACGGGATCGATTCGGCCGGCTTGGGCACCGGGCACTCGAAGATCATCGAACCCGGCTGCACCCTCGAGGACCTGAACCTCCCTCCCGCCCTCGAAAGGGAGATACGCCACATCGCAGAGATCGAACTGGCGATGGGGGACCGGGATCTCGACGATCCCGACGAGGGGGATCCGCGTGTCGTCCTGTTCTACGGGCCTCCTGCAACGGGCAAGGACAAGGTGGCACAGGCCTTTGCATCTCTTCTCGGGAAGAAGCTCTACGCCATCAGCACCCCCGCCTACTTGGAGAACGAGATCGACTCCCGCGTGGACATAGAGAGAACCTTCCAGACGGCCCGCATCTTCGGTGCCGTTCCGTGGTTCAGCCGGTCCGAGGGACTGCTGGAGATGGAAGACTACTCCAGCATCGCCGACGACTTTGCAGACATCGTCGGTGAGTACGGCAGCACCGTCATAATGACCGCCAACGGAGCCCCCTCTCTCGGTCCTGTCGGACGCACGCTCACCTACATGGTCGAGATACCGCGCAGCGAACGCGGTGACCGGATCAGGATGATCGATTCCATGATCCCGGCCGGTATCCCAAGGGCAGACGACCTCGACCTCGGCAAGGTGGCCGACAGTTTCACCTCCTCCGGGCCGAAGCTCCGGAGATACGTGCGCCTCGCATGTCGGAAGGCTTCTCTTAGGCCCGAGGGAGAGCATATGCTGCGCACCTCCGACTTCCTGCCCGGCCTCGGCAGGGATGAGGGGAGGAAGGCAGCGAAGGCAGACGACCTGTCATACATTGCGGAGCCCCGCGCCCGGCTGGACGACGTGATCCTCGGGAAGTCCCAGAGAGAGACGGTGAAGCAGATCATCGAGTCGGTCGGGGTCTGGAGCAAGGTCTTCGACGAATGGGGTCTTGCCGAGAGGTATGCGACCGGCAGGGGGATCTCGGCCCTCTTCTGCGGGCCTAGCGGCACCGGCAAGACCCTCACCGCCGAAGCCATTGCCGGTGAGCTCGGTAAGCCCATCCGGGTAGTGCAGCTCTCGGGCATGATGGACAAGTACGTCGGTGAGAGCGAGAAGCACATCGTGGAGATCTTCCGAAACGCCTCCCGGAACGGTGAGGTCCTCGTGATCGACGAAGCCGACTCGCTCTTCGCGAGCCGCGTGGACTCCTCGACGCACAACAGCTACTACATCAACAGCCACATCAACACCCTGTTGAAGGAGATGGACGATTTCGAGGGGATACTCATCCTCACCACCAACTACGCCGTGAAGATGGACACCGCCTTCGAGCGCAGGATCAGGTGGAAGGTGGAGTTCCCGGCCCCCGACGCGGAAGCACGGGCCGCCATCTGGAGAAAGATGTTCCCCGAATCCGTGCCGCTCTCCCCGGACATCGACTTCGATGCCCTCGGACGGGAGTTCGAGCTGTCCGGTGGATCGATCAGGAGCGCCGCACTCAAAGCTCTCTTCATCATCGCATCGGAGGGTGTTCCGCTCTCGATGGAGCACCTGAGAGCAGCGATGACCAGCGAGAGGCTCGCGATGAAGGGCATCGAGAGCGGCAGGGAGATCGGATTCGGGAACCCGGCCTGAGGAAGGGGCACGCGGTGCGGAGGCTCGTCCTCCCCACCGCCGCCCTTATCGCTGCCTTTCGCGTAAGGCCCTGCAGAGCCGACGAACTCGAGATCGGTTCTCCTCCGGAACCGGAATTCAGGCCCGGGCTCCCGTTGATCTGCGACTGCACAGGCCAGGACACGCCCGAGAGTGTGACAGACGCGGGTATCGAGTGAAACAGTTTCATCGCGCACGACTCTCTAGGTTGGCTGAGCTGATACGGGGGATTGAGCCTGCGGCGTGTCAGGGGCGTGAAGGAGAACCGTCAGTATTTGACCGGGTATGACAGTCGTGATAGTTTCTCCGGGTCGAACCCCGGAGGCGCGCATGGCGAAGAGAACGGTGATCATCGACAACAGTCTGGACGGAGCGGCCGCAGGAGCGGCCTTCCTCCTCGCGAACCCCGATGCGGGGGTGTTCATCTCGAGTTCCTACAGCCTTCCGTCACGGCTCGCCAATCTGCCGGAGTGGGGCCGCGACATCACCGAGACGACCATTCTGGGCATCGGGTGCAGGCGCTTGGAGGCGGAGCTCACCGAGGCTATGCGGACGCTCTCCGGGTTGGGAGTATCCATATCCTGGATCTCTCACGGCAGAGGCTACCCTGAGTACGAATCAGCCGTCGAAGGCCTCTGCACGCTGATCCGCGAGCCTGATTCCACCACCCTCACGCACGCAGTGCTCAGCAGCCTCGGCCTGACGGATCACCCCAGGGCGGCGTTCCTGCTGGCCATCGCCGAGGCGGGAAGGATCGAGAATCTGAAGGATCGCGGCCAGAAGACCATGGCCGAGCTTGCCGTGGCTTCGATGTACCGCTTCTTCCAGCTCGGCGACAGGGAGGC
>JAUCPW010000041.1 GCA_030373045.1 Candidatus Fermentibacter sp. | reverse complement strand
GACGGACGTGGCGCTGGCCGCCGTGTACCGGCTGCTCGACGCCAGGCGCCACGCCAACGGGCGGATGGCGGTGGGCGTGGCCGCGGTGGCCAGCCGCAGCACCGTGGAGAGCCTCCCGACGCTGCTCGAGTGGGCCGCCGACCTGCGCCTCGACTTCGTGTCGATCGGGAACCTGGTGCCGCACACCGAGGAGATGGCCCGCGAGGTGCTCTGGCAGCACGCCGGCTGGGCGTCGGCATTCCGCCAGCCCTCCTGGCGGCCGCGCGTGACCGTGGCCCGCCTCGACGCCGGCGAGATCACGCGCCCGCTGGCCGAGGCCGTCTGGGGACGCGGGCTCACCTACCCGTCGCCCTCCGCCGACGAGGGCCGCTGGCGCAACCGCTGCCGCTTCGCGCACGAGGGCATGTGCGCCGTGGCGTGGGACGGCCGCGTGGCGCCGTGCCTGTCGCTCCTGCACTCGCACGCCGAGTACATCAACCACCAGGAGCGCGTCGTGGACGCCTACGAGGTGGGCCACGTCGATCGCCAGGCGCTTCGGGCCACGTGGCGCGAGCCGGCCCACCGCGCGTTCCGCGGGCGCCTCCGCGCGTTCGACTTCCCGCCCTGCTTCCACTGCGGCGGCTGCCCGCTCACGGAAACCAACCGCGAGGACTGCTACCAGAACCCTGCGCCGGTCTGCGGCGAGTGCCTGTGGGCGCAGGGGATCGTCCTCTGCCCGTAGCCGACCACTGGGATCTCAAAGCTCACAAAGGTGCGTCACCCGTGACCCACTCCCCGCACCGAGGCGGTCTTCGCCCGCCGCGCCGAAGACCGCCGCACCGACACGCGTGGCACCGTCTTCGTGATCGTCGTGTCCTTTGCGGTGGCCCCTTGGTGCGCCGTGTGGCGCCTCCTCACAGCACGTCGGACCACCTCGGCGACGCCGCGAAGGCCGCGTGGATGAGTCCCACGTGCGAGTACGCCTGCGGGAAGTTGCCCCACAGGCGATCCTCCGCCACCGCGTAGTCCTCCGAGAGCAGGCCCAGCGGCGAGAGCGCCGCGAGCGTCTTCTGCATCAGGGCCCGGGCCTCCGCGGCGCGCCCGAGCGCGGCCAGCGCCTCCACCAGCCAGAAGGTGCACAGCACGAACGCCACGGTGGTCTCGCCCAGCCCGTCGTCGGTCCGGTAGCGCATGAGCCAGCCGCCCTGCGACAGCTCGCGCTGCACCGCGTCCACCGTCTTGTGCAGCCGCACGTCGTCGGCGGGCAGGAGCCGCAGGCTGACGGCCTGCAGCAGCGAGGCGTCGAGGTCCGTCCCGCCGTAGGAGGCGGCCAGGCTTCCCTTCCGCTCGCTCCAGGCGTTGGCGAGGATGTCGTGGTGGATCCTGGCGGCCGCGGCGCGCAGGTCGGGCTCGTGGTCGCGGCAGCAGGTGCGTGCGACGTTGGCCATCCGCTCCGCGGCGGCCCAGCACATCAGGCTCGAGAACGTCTGCACCCGCGGCGCCGCCCTCAGCTCCCAGATGCCCGCGTCCGGCGTGCCGGCCACCGCGATGGCCTTGTGCGTGAGGCGCCGCAGCAGGTCGAGCGTGGCGGGCGACCGCTCGGCCGCGAACCGCTCGTCGAGGTAGATCGGCGAGAGCGCCAGCACCATCTCGCCGAAGACGTCGTTCTGCCGCTGCCGCGCGGCGGCGTTGCCCACGCGCACGGGGCCGCTGTTCTCGTAGCCGGGCCAGTCGGGCAGGACCGTCTCGTCGAGGTCGGCCTCGGCGTCGATCCGGTAGAGCGGCGCCAGGTCGAGGTCCGGCGTCGAGCTGGCCACGTTGATCAGGTAGCGCACGAACTGCTCGCGCTCGTCGAAGTGCCCCAGCAGGCGGAAGGCCGACAGCGCGTAGTAGGCGTCGCGCAGCCAGCAGTAGCGGTAGTCCCAGTTCCGGCCGCTCCCGGGAGCCTCGGGGATGGACGTGGTGGTGGACGCGACGATGGCGCCCGTGTCCTCGAAGCAGTGGAGCTTGAGCGCGAGCGCCGAGCGGATGACCTCGTGCTGGAACAGCGGGGGCACGTCGCATTCCTTGACCCAGCGCTGCCAGTACTGGAGCGTCTGCTGCAGGAACCGCGAGCACAGCGGGCCGAGCGGCTCCTCGATGGGGGCGCCCCACGTCAGGACGAGGTGGCGGCGCTCGGTCAGCGCGAACGGCTTGCCCGACAGGTACGAGATCGGGATGTCGGAGGTCAGCCGCACCTGGGTCGGGAACCCCTCGTACCGCACGTGGTTCGACCCGAACGTCTGCGCCGGCGCCTGCCTGGACCAGCCGAGCCGCGGGTCGCACAGGACGCGGATCCGGGGCGTGCCACCGAGCGGCTCGACGATGCGGAAGATCTGCGTCGGGCGGAACGGGCGGTCGTACTGGACGAAGCGCGCCGCGAAGTCGCGGACGCGGAACGATCCGGAGGGTGTCTCGAACACCGTCTCGAGGACGTTGGTGTTCTCGATGTAGCGCTGCGTGCCCGGCTCGCCGCCGGCCGGCCCGACCAGGAACGACCCGCCGTTCCGCGCGTCGAGCAGCGTCGAGAAGACGGGCTCCGAGTCGAAGCGCGGCAGGCAGCACCAGGCGATGGCGCCGGAGCGCTCGACCAGCGCCGCGAACTGGCAGTTCCCGATGAGGCCGAGATCCTGGAGGCGCATGGTCAGCACCATACCAGATGCGGTTGAGAGGTCAAGGCGATCCGTGATTAGATGGGGCCGTCATGCGCGCCATACGGTTCATCGCCGCCGTGGTGGCGGGGCTGGCGCTGCTCACCTGGGGCGCCCTGGCCCTCGTGCAGCGCACCACGTCGGAGTGGTTCGATCGCGACATCCGCCTGCGCTCGTCCCTGGCTGTGGCGGGCGCGCGCGAAGCGCTGGTCCAGAGCTGGGGCCGCGAGCACCTGCGCGAGATCCTGTTCACGCTGACGCGCGACGAGCGCATCATGGCGGCGTTCGCCTGCGTCGCCGACCTCGCCCAGCTCGCGCAGGCCGGCACCTACCCGGGCTACGTCCCCTGCGCCGTGGCCGGTCCGCACGTGCGTCCGTACGCCTGGTCGCCCGCGGCCGAGTGGGAGACGTGGGCGTCCGAGATCAGCGTCGCGGGCGGCAACGTGCACGCCACCGCGATCCCGGTGGCCGACGGCGACCGCGCGCTGGGCTTCGTCGTCCTCGTCCACGACATGAGCTTCGTCGGCCGCCGAGAGGCCACCGCGCGCAAGTTCCTGCTGCTCGCGTTCGCCTTCCTGTCCCTGGCGGCGTCGGTGGTCACCGTGGTCGCGGCCCGGCTGTCGTGGCGCGGCTGGAGCGACCAGCTCCGGCGCCTCCTCAAGGGCGAGGAACCGCACGCCGAGTTCGTCCCGTTCCTGCGCGACGTGCGCGACCTGGTCGATCGCCTGGCGTCCGAGCGCGAGACCGACGGGATGGGCGGCCTCTGGACGCCCCAGCGGCTCAAGAACACGCTGAGCCGCTACCTCCACGGCGAGCGCATCGTGATCGTCGCGAACCGCGAGCCGTACATCCACGAGCGCGAGATCGACGGCAGCGTCCGCGTGGCGCACCCGGCCAGCGGCCTGGTCACCGCCCTCGAGCCGGTGATGCGCGCGTGTTCGGGCGTCTGGATCGCCCACGGCAGCGGATCGGCCGACCGCGACGTCGTGGACGGCAAGGCGCGCGTGCGCGTCCCCCCGGGGGAGGAGTCGTACGTCCTGCGCCGCCGGTGGCTGACGAAGGAGGAGGAAGCCGGCTACTACTACGGGTTCGCGAACGAGGGGCTCTGGCCCCTCTGCCACATCGCGCACACCCGCCCGGTCTTTCGCGACGACGACTGGCGCCAGTACCAGGCGGTCAACGCGAGGTTCGCCGACGCGGTCTCGGCCGAGGTGGATTCCGACGACCCGATCATCCTCGTCCAGGACTACCACTTCGCGCTGCTGCCGGCGCTCATCCGCGAGCGCCTCCCGCAGGCGACCGTGATCACGTTCTGGCACATCCCGTGGCCCAACTCCGAGCTGTTCGGCATCTGCCCGTGGCGCGACGAGCTGCTGACGGGCCTGCTCGGCAGCAGCATCCTGGGCTTCCACACCCAGTACCACTGCAACAACTTCCTGGACACGGTGGACCGCTTCCTCGAGTCGAGGATCGACCACGACGTCAACGCGGTGGTCCACAAGGGCCGAACGACGCTGGTGCGGCCGTACCCGATCTCGGTGGAGTGGCCGTCCGCCTGGACGCAGGCCGCGCCGTCGGTGGCCGACTGCCGCGCGGCCGTGTTCGCCGAGCTTGGCCTGCGGGAGGGCGCGCTGCTGGGCGTGGGCGTGGACCGCCTGGACTACACCAAGGGCATCGAGGAGCGCCTGCTGGCCGTCGAGCGGCTGCTGGAGCGGCGGCCGGACCTGCAGGGGCGCTTCACGTTCGTCCAGCTCGCGGCCCCGAGCCGGACGATCATCCCGCGCTACGCGGAGCTGAACCGGCGCGTGCAGGAGATCGCGGCGCGCATCAACGAGCGCTTCTCGTCCGACGGCTACCGGCCGGGGGGGGGGGGGCGGGGGCCCCCCCCCCCCCCCCCCCGGAACGTCAGTCGATCACCGTGAATCTCTGTGAGAGTGATCCGCCGGTCGAGGTGGAGAGCCTGGCGATGTACACGCCCGACTGTCCCATTACGATGTCGTTGACCGCCTGTGCCTCGCACGAGGCTACCTCGCGCCCGGTCAGGTCATAGACGGTCAGGGTGCCGGTGACTCCCGCCGGCATCAGTGCGCCTATGCTGAGCTGTCCTGCGCATGGATTGGGCCACAGCGTGAGTTCGCAGCCCTCGACGGGGCCCGGACCCTCGGGTTCCGAGACGCCTGTGGCATCCGGCAGGTCCATGTAATGAGCGTTCAGGACCTCCTTGGTCCCGCCGGTGGGCTGGACGAAGGTGACGACCCTGAGGTTCTCGAACTCGTGGACCGCGGGGTTCAGGACGTAGGTATGCGAGATGCTCACCGTCTGAGGATAGGGCCCGGTGAAGGAGATCACCGTTCCGGTGGCGCCCATGGGCCAGGCCACGGGGAGCCAGTTGAGGGTCTTCCCGTTGTATCCGCCCCAGGACGAGCCTGAAGCGAGCTGCTCGTCCTCCACAATGACGCACCAGACCTTCAGGAGGCCGGAGGTGCCCGGATCCTGCTCGGCTGTCACGCTCACGTAGGCGGTTCCGCCCGTGGAGTCGCCCGCCATGTTCACGTCGATCGAGACGCAGGCCGGATCGGCCAGACGGTTGTTGATCGCGCTCGCGTAGGAAGCCGGGCCGGAGGCGGATGCGAGGCCGTCCATCTTGACCGTCGGCGTGGCTCCGACGCCGTAGAGGCTTATCCTGGCGTTGTTGAAGGAGTTGGCGGCCGGACCGTTGAAGAACATGTACAGGGGAGCCACGTCGCCTGACGCGACATAGCCAGAGATCACGGATTCGACAGCTGACCAGCTGTTATAGCAGGAGCTTCAACCAGTCTGCGAGAAATACTCGAACAGCACCGTCCTCTCGGCCGAGAATGCCGTTCCCGCTGCGACGGCCAGCACCAACAGAAGCATCTTCCGCACTGTGTCACCTCCTCGGACAGGAAATACGACGACTGACACGGGTAATATGCAGCTTCGTGCGGCCTCCGGGAACATTGCCCCGCACCTGCGGGGCTGTTTACGAGGAAGGGGCCGGAGACGGCTCCGGCCCCTGTCGAAGAGATGGCTCGGGCGCTAGCGGATGACCGTGAACCTGGTGGTCACGGCCTCGCCGGAGGATGTCTCCATGCGGGCAAGGTACACGCCGGGCTCTTCGATGCTGACGCTGGTGAGGCCCGAGGCCTCGAAGCCCGCCACGGCCCTGCCGGACAGGTCGAATACCGTGACTTCGCCCGAAACGCCCGAAGGCAGCATCGCGCCGATGCTGAGCTCCCCGTGGGAGGGATTGGGCCATGCCGACAGCATGGCGGTCTCACACGGAGTTCCTCCCTCGGGGCCCTCGATGCCCGTCGCGGTGTCGGGGAGATCCGTGTAGGCCGCGTTGAGGACCTCCCTGGTGCCCGTCGTCGGCTGGACCAGCGTGACGAGGGCGAGGCTCTCGAAGTCCCACATGTTGCAGTCGAGCAGGTAGGTGCCGGCGATGTTGACGGTCTGGGGATACGGGCCGGTGAAGCTGATGACGGTTCCCTGGTTGCCGGCCGGGATCGACCTGGGGATCCATCTCATCTCCATGCCGCTGTAGCCGCCCCAGTTGCCGGGCGCCGTGAACCCGTTCTCGACGATGGCCGACCAGACCTTGATCTGGCCGGAGACGCCCAGATCCTGCTCGGCGGTGATGGCATAGTAGACTGTCCCGCCGGTGGCGTCGCCCACCACGTTGGTTTCGATGCTCACGTAGCTCGGTACGGCGAGCCTGTTGTTGATCGTCGTGGCATAGGTGGACGGAGTGTAGGACGATGCGAGGCCGTCGATCTTGACGGTCGGGGTCGACCCCACGCTGTAGAGGTTGAACCTGGCGGTGTTGAAGCCCTGGGCATAGGGTGTTCCCGGGGCGCCGGAGTAGAACAGGTACAGGGGGGCCACGTCACCTGAGTCGACGAAGGGCTGGATTGTCGATTTGACAGTTGACCAACTGCCGTAGCAGGTGCCTCAACCAGTCTGGGTGAAGTACTCGAACAGCACCGTCCTCTCGGCTGCACCGGCAGTGCCGACCGCGAGGAGAAGACCGATCAGAAGTAGCTTGCGCACTCAGTCACCTCCCGGGATTCGTGTTCGAGGCGAATATGCAGGGCTGCGGGAGCGGTGCAAATAGCGCGCGAAGCCTCTGCTCCCCTGCTTCAGGAACGAGAAGGGGGCCGGGCGGACCCGGCCCCCTGGCTTCGTGCCGCATCCATGTCAGCGGATTACGGTGAACCTCGTGGTCACGGCTTCGCCGGCGGTCGTCTCCAGGCGGGCGAGATAGACACCCGCCTCGCCGAGCTCGATGCTCGACGCACCGTTCGCATCGAAGCTCATCACTGCCCTGCCAGCGAGGTCGAAGACCGTCACGGTCCCGGTCACGCCGGCCGGGAGCACCGTACCGATGCTCAGATGGCCCTCGCAGGGATTGGGCCATGCCGTGATGGTGGAGGGCGCGTCGATCGGTGCGCCTCCGGGGCCCTCGATGCCGGTGGCCGTGTCGGGCATGTCGGTGAAGGCCGCGTTCAGGACCTCATGGGTGCCCGTGGTGGCCTGTACGTACGTGATGAGGTCGAGGTAGTCGAAGGTGTGGGCCACGGGGTCGAGCGTGTAGGTCCCGGCCATGTTGATGGTCTGGGGATAAGGCCCCGTGATGTTGATCAGGGTGCCCGACGTGCCCATCGGGAACGCCCTGGGCTCCCACATCAGCTCCTGGCCGGCGTAGACGCCGTAGCCGGAGCCGGCGGTCTCGTGGCTCTCGAGCACGGCGGACCAGATCTTGAACGGCCCGGTCACGCCCGGGTCCTGCTCGACCGTGATCGCGTAGTACACCGTCCCGCCCGAGGCGTTGCCGACCACGTTGCTCGTGATGCTCACGTAGCTGGGTACCGTGAGGCGGGAGTTGATGTAGTTCTGTACGTTGGTCTGGCTCCAGCCGAGCTGCTGGGAGACGCCGTCGATCTGGAAGGTCGGGGTGGCGCTCCATCCGTAGAGGGCGTCCCTCGCCGAACTGTAGGCCGTGGCGCCGGGGCCGTTGTAGAAGATGATCTGGGGGGCGAGGTCATTGGTGGAGAGGTAACCGTTCACCATCGTCTTCACAGCTGACCAGCTGCTTCCGCAGGAGCCTCAACCGGTCTGCGTGAACTCCTCGAACAGGACCACGCGCTCGGCCGCGAGCGCGACTCCGGTCACCGCGGCCAGGCACAGGAGAAGTATACTGCGCATCGATCACCTCCGTCTGTCTGGGGTTGACCTGAATATGTCGAACCACGGCGCCGGCGCAAGATGCGTCCCTGCGCCCTTCCAGCGGGCGTTCCCGCCATCCCGGGACAGGTCCGGTCGATCTGGTTTTGCCTTTGGGATGAACCCGGTTTATTGTCTTGGATACTGGGAGAAGACCCAGGGGTCCCCATTGAAGGAGAGGTCTGAACATGGGGCTGCTCGACTTTCTCAAGGACGCCGGCGAGAAGCTGGCCGACGTGGGCGACGACGTCAACATGTCCAAGAGGATCACCGAGAAGATCAATTCCCATGGGCTGAAGGTGAAGGATCTCCAGGTAGCGGTGAAGGGTGATCATGTCCACCTGAAGGGCACGCCCGGGACCATCGAGGACAGGGAGAAGGCCCTGCTGGTAGCCGGCAACGTCAAGGGTATCGCCAAGGTCTCCGACGACATGGTGGTCAAGGACGACAAGGGCAAGACCCGCTACTACAGGGTGGTCGGCGGAGACACTCTATCCAAGATCTCGAAGAACATGTACGGCGACGCGAACAAGTACATGAAGATCTTCGACGCCAACAAGCCGATGCTCAGCGACCCCGACAAGATCTACCCCGGCCAGGTCCTGCGCATCCCCGAATAGCATCATCCCCGGGGGGGCCGCCACCCGGCGACCCCCCTGCCCGGGGTCAGACTACTCCCCGAAACGCCCTCACAAGAGCTTGCACTGCTTCCTGATCAGAGCACGGTCGATTTACAGGTTATCGAGGCCGATAAACCGTCATGCCTGCGCCTGACGGGTTGCCTCGAGAGCTCACCGGCGGTCACGGATCGGGATGATCGTCGCCGCGCTTCCCGCCGCCGCCAGCCGGGTTGTCCACACCAGCGTCCCTGCCTGCCAGGATTAGCACGACCGGAACTGCCGCCAGGAACCAGACGCCTCCGCAGATCGCCAGCGCGGATCCGACGGGCGTCCCCTGGTCGCTCCTGAGGTCGCCGGGCAGCGCCAGGCCCACGGCGGTCATCACGAGCGGGGGCAGGAGCATGTAGACCAGAAGGGGCTTCTCGTGCTGCCATGCACGCACCGGGAGATTCCTCCCGCCGCGCTTCGGCCCCGGCTGCACTACAGCAGCACCATCCTCGCGCGTACCGGCCGGCCTCCCGCCCTGAGCACCGCCATGTAGACCCCGGCCGGCATGCCTTCACCTGCCGCCCAGGAGGCTTCATGCTCACCCGCCGGCAGCGCTCCGTCCACCAGTGTGGCCACGGATCTGCCCGAGAGATCGAAGACGAGGAGGCTCACCTCTCCGGCAGCGGGAGTCGAGAAGACGAGATCAATGCATCCGATTGCTGGGTTGGCGGTGACCGCCAGCGTGGGCGCCGCAAGGCCGGGCTCGGTCTCCACGCCGGTCGGCGGGCCCATGGTGCCGTCCGGGTTGATGTTCTGGGCATAGATGCCGTAGTCGTTCCTGTTGTCGCACCATGCCAGGATTCCGCTGCCCCAGCAGCCCGGACTCTGCACGAGGTCGTCCTTCCCTCCCAGCGATGCTGCGGATATCGTGACGGGGCCCCAGTCGGGCGACCCGTCGTACCCGATCCTCAGAACCCGGACCGACGTCGAGCCCGAACCGCGGAAGTAGGCCACATACGCCCCGTCTGGGTCACCCAGTGGCCTGACGAAGGATATCTGGCTGGAGCCCAGAGGAACGAGCGCAAGACCGCCGTCCGTCCACAACCTCGCCCCCGCGGAGGAGAACATCTGGCCGTAGACGCCGTACTGGTTCTGGTTGTCGTTCTCCTCGACCCAGAACACCAGCGTCCGATCCTGAGCAGGCCAGTAGAACGCCGAAGGGTTCATGTGCAGCCTGTCGTCCGAATTTGTCGACGCCTGCGCCCCGTTGGCAGGGAACAGGAGATCGCCCGACGCGTCGACATGCTGCACCCAGACCTCGAAGGTCGAGAGGTCGGCGGCATCGTACCAGCACATCACCGCTCCGTCCTCGCCGTCGGGGACGATCTCGGGGACACTCCAGGGGGAGATGTCGCCGGAATTGTAGACGAGGACGGGCGTGTCGTCCCATCCCCAGCCCCCGGAGGCATCGAGCAGGCCTGCGTAGAGCCATGTCACCTGGGACGGGTAGCTGCCCGTCGAGCTCTTGAACAGCACTATCGCGCTGTCCTGTCCGCTGGGGACTACGATGGGCATCGACAGGCTCCTCACCGGGTCGTTCACGGTGATGCCCCAGTCGCCCCACAGCCTGTCGCCGGAAGACGAGAGCTTCTGGAACGTCATCGTGTAGTCGGAGCCCGATCCGCCCCAGGCGAAGATGCTGTTGCCGGCGGGGGTCACGGCGACCGTGGGGGCTGCTTCGAAGCTCGATTCGGAAGGATTCGACAGGCACACCCCGTCGGGGCCCCAGAGGAACTCTCCTTCGCTCGAGATCCTGTAGGCCGATACGTCCAGCTCGTCGGGCGTGTTGCGGGTGTCGGAGAAGACGATCACGGCGTTGTCACCGGCGTCGACGGCCATGTCGTAGTCGACGAGCCAGGACTGCTGCTCGTGATCGCTGATCAGAAGCCCGTCCGGGTCGAACAGCTCGTTCCCGTCGGCGTCGATGCGCTGGAGGTAGAGGCAGTATCCGCCGCTCCTCGAGTCGAACCACGAGACGAAGCACCCTCCGTCGGAGGTAGGGGCGATCTTCGGCACCGACTGCTCGTTCACCGCGTCGCACACCTCGAGGTTCCCGAGCGAGTCGGCGCTCCACTGACCGGCGGCGGATCCGGCGACAGACAGCATCAGAACCGCGGCCATCACCACAGATGAACCCCAGGTTTCCATCTCTCGTCTCCTCGTGTTCGTCGACCAGCCATTCCCGGCAACCCTCATGTACGCTCCTGTTCCTCGCCGCCCGGGATTCCGGCATCTGCCGCCGGCCCGGGAACACCAGGGCATGCCGTAACCTCCGCCACCCGGGGCATGGCTGATCCGGGCGTCCGTTCATCCCGTCTCATCTGAGGATCACGACGCGACCGACGGCTGCCGCCTTCCCGCACTCGAGCCTGATCAGGAGGACTCCTGCGGAGAGGTCGCTGCAGTCGAGGGCGGCAGTCTTGTCCCCGGCAGGCGAGAAACCGTCCACGAGAGTACCGACGAGCCTCCCGGAGACGTCGTAGACCTCGAGAGTCACGGGCCCCGGGGAGGGCACGGAGTAGAGCACCGACCCGGTTCCGCGGAGCGGGTTGGGGGATACCGCCATGCACGGCTGCAGGGGCGGTGCCACCTGTCCGGGCGGCATGCCCACCCAGTAGCCGGCCCCTCCGCCTCCGTACGCTCCCATGTCGTTGATGACGGTGCCGAGCGCCGGCCAGAGGGCGGATCCGGGATTCGCGGGGTCCTCGGGATCGCAGTAGGCCGTAGAGGGATTCCCGGCATCCGCGCACGGAGACTCCGATCCGGAGAGCTGGAACGGGCTGAGAGGCCCCGGAGCGAACCCGGGGGCGGCGTCGATGATGCCTGCGCCCCATGTCATAGATGCTCCGGGGTGGCAGTAGACGGAATCCTCTCCATACTGGACGTCGCAGTACTCGAGGTCGACGGCCGAGCCGTCACCGGCCCATATCTGCGTGCCCGAAGGGGCGCCGTTCCCCCAGATGATGTCGTTCATCAGCACGACATCCGACTCGGTCGACCACACCCCCCCGCCTTCCGCGGAGGCCTCGTTGTAGCAGAACGAGTTGTTGCAGACCTCGGGTGTTATACCCGCGTTGCAGCAGAGCCCGCCTCCCCCGAAGGCGGAGTTCCAGTAGACGGCGTTGTTCGTTATGACGGCGTATGATTCGTGCTTGCCGTAGATCCCGCCGCCGTAGGTCGCCTGGTTCCCTAAGACGTGATTGTGCGAGATGTCTGGAGACGAGCCCAGCACGAAGCAGATCCCGCCTCCGTATCCGTGCCCGTTCTGGGAGCCGGCCGAGTTGGAGGATATGACGTTCCCCTCGACCGAGGCGTCGGAGGTCGAGCAGAGCACTCCCGCGCCATAGCTGTTGTCCACGGAGAAGATCGAGTTCCCCGTGACCAGGTTCTCACGTATCGTCGGAGACGAACCCAGGCAGAAGACACCTCTCCCCCTCCGGTTCGTGCCGGACTGGGTTCCCGTCCCGCCGGTAACAGTGAAGCCCGTGAGCTCGGAGCCGGGACCCTCGCCGTCGATGAAGGATACCACGCTCCCCGAGTCGGGATCGGCCGGGTCGCTGCCATCGATGGTGGTGAGGGCATATCCCGACTCGCTGATCAGCACGACCGCCTTCCCCAGGAACCGGATGTTCTCCTGATAGATGCCCGGCGCCACGAGAACCGTGTCTCCGTCCGAGGACGCGTCGATGGCGTCCTGGATGCCGGGATACGCCGATGGCACATGCAGCGTCGAGGCTGTTGCGCATGCAAGGGCTGGAATGCAGAGGAGCTGATGCTTCATCGGACCCTCCTCTAAGAGACGCCGATCGCGTGATCAACGATGAATGAACCCGGCCCGCCCGTCAAACCGCAGGGACGCTCGACCCTCCAGCTCCCAGAGATGTCACCCCGCCGGGCAGGCCGGCACCAGCGCCCCGAGCGCCGCCCGGGCGAGCACTCCCCTCCGCAGGCTCCTGCGACGCTGCCTGTCAGTCTCATCGCGCCCGGAGAAGAGAGACTTCCTGTCAGGGATGACATCCGAGATCTGCAGGAGGGCGCCTGCGGAGATGCCTGTCAGGGCGGCCGCCCTGAACACGGCGGCTGTCTCCATCTCGATCCCGGTGCAGCCGAGGTCGTGCGTCATCTCGCCGAGATGATGGAACTGCGCCACGATGCTGTCCGTCGAGAAGACCCTGCCCTCGTGGACGGTCGTGTCGATGCCCTCCGAGTGCAGCCGGCAGAGGCTCCTGAGGTTCTCGAGGACGGCGGGGTCGGGGGTTGCGGCACCGGGAGGACCTGCCCAGGCGACCGAACCATCGGAAAGGTACCTGCTGAACCCGTCGCCTGCGACCGATGCGGTGGGAAGGAGAAGGTCGCCTATCCGCATCCCCGGCACGAGGCCGCCTGCTGATCCGACGAAGACGACCCTCGTGCACGGCGTACAGGCCAGAGCCAGCATCATGTCGCTGGTCTGCGGGGCTCCTATCCCCGAACGGATCAGGGTCACACGGGAGCCCTCGTACTCGAGCGTGAAGACGGTATCGGGCGTCACGGTACCGACCAGATCCGCTGCGTCGAGGAAGTCGTCGAGACTCCAGACCGGAGTCATCAGCACGGAAGGCAGTATGGCAGACGGGCCGCAGTGCATGGCGAGCCGGACGACGTCATCGGCCGTTATCGAGTACCTGTCCAGTGCGAAGTATCCCGGGAGCCTGCCTGTCATCGCCGCCTCCTCCGGTGCCATGGATCCGGCGGCACCGGGTCGATCCCGGCCCACACGCCCGGATATACTATCAGGCCTCCCGCAGTGCGGAACCGCGATCAAGAACGATGTGAAGCGGATCGACGCTGATCGGGAGGAGCGTCGCCGAGCCTCTCCAATGCAGCAGACACGATGCAGGCAATCGACACAGGGTCTGACAGGAGGTGGGCATCGATCACCAGAAAGCCTTCGTACTCCGTAGAGTTCCTCCGCATGCGACATGGCGCAGGTGTCGTCTGACATCGGATCGAGCCCGCCTGTGGAAGGATGGATCGGCCCGGGATTCCCTGAGACATCACGTCGCACGCGAACGGCGAGTTCGTGCTCGTCTTGACATCTGACATCTTGCCGTCATCCTCACGGTAGTAGAGCCCGATCTGACAAGACGGTCGATCATTCGACCATGAAAAAGGAAGGTTGCACTTTAGGATATCATGCTATATTCCGGGCATGATACAACGACCCAGGCTGGAGGAGGAGATCAGGCAGGCGCTCGGCAGGAGCCCCGTCGTCGTGATGACCGGGCCCAGGCAGAGCGGCAAGACGACCCTGGCAAGACAGTTCGTCGATGCCGACTCCGCGCGCTACTTCGATCTGGAGGACCCTCTCTCAATGGCGAGGCTCGAGGAGCCTGTCACCGCACTCGGCGCGCTGGAGGGACTCACGGTCATCGACGAGATCCAGCGCAGGCCGGACCTCTTCCCCGTCCTAAGGGTGCTGGTCGACCAATCCAGCAGGAAACGGAGGTTCCTCATCCTTGGAAGCGCCTCCGGGGCGCTCCTGAGGCAATCCTCCGAGTCCCTGGCGGGACGGGCGGAGTTCATCGACATCACCCCCTTCCGCCTGACCGAGGTCGGGCTCGCGAAGGAGAACAGCCTCTGGCTGAGGGGCGGCTTCCCGCCATCCTTCCTGGCCTCAGACAACAAGGCATCCTTCCTATGGCGAAGGTCGTTCATCAGGGCCTTCCTCGAACAGGACCTTCCGGGGATGGGCGTGCGCCTGGCATTTCCGGCGATGTTCAGGTTCTGGAGCATGCTGGCTCATTATCACGGGCAGATCTGGAAGGCGGCGGACCCCGCACGCGCCATGGGAGTATCCGAGCCCACCGTACGGCGCTATCTCGACATACTCACGGGATCGTTCATGATCCGCCAGCTCAAACCCTGGCACGAGAACCTCGCGAAGCGCCAGGTCAGGTCGCCGAAGATCTACTTCACAGATTCGGGGCTGCTCCATGCGATGCTCGGGATACGGACACCGGACGATCTCCAGCGTCATCCCAGGTGCGGGGCATCCTGGGAGGGATATGCCCTCGAAGAGGTCATCACCGCCATCGGGCCTGACGAGGTTTTCTTCTGGGCCACGCACAACGGGGCCGAGCTGGACCTGCTGGCGATGAAGGACGGGAAGAGGCTGGGTTTCGAGTTCAAGCTCGCAGACGCTCCGAAGATGACACCCTCCATGAGGATAGCTTCGGAGGACCTCTCCCTGGACTCCCTGACTGTCGTCTATCCCGGGACCCGGTCGTATTCCCTGGACAGGGGAGTCTCCGTAATCCCTCTCAGGGAACTGATCTCGAGCAGGAGCGGCTAGGGCACCGGAGGCCCGGCGGCGCCATGTCGCATCGGATCCCGAAGGGGCGCAAATCCTTCATTTCCGCTGATGCGGAAATGAAGGCGTCGACAGCTTGTTCCCAAAGTAGGCTTTCGCAGGTTCGCTGCGCGAACCATGCTGTCGCCGGACTCATCCCGCTTCGCAGGATTCGAGACATGCGAGAGACCATGATTCCAGCGTTGGCGCATGTATCCTGCGGCTCCTCGGAGAAGCCGCAGGTGAGTACGCTCCGGGCCCTCTCGCGGCTTGCCGTTCAAGTTGTCCCGATTGTTGGCCAGCCACTGTCGGATCAGCTCATCTCCGACGACTCGGAGATAAGCGCGACGTGCCTGCTGATTTCGGCTAGGGGGAGTGTTGATAGCCCTTCGGGCTCGTCTGAGGAAGTACTCTCCGGGCACTCTCGCGGTTCACCGAACTGGAGATCCAGAGCCTTGGTGAACCGCTGACGTGCCAGCTGATTTCCGCGTCTGCGGAAATCAGCGTGGTGCCCCTGCTTCTGGACTCTTGGAACAGCCTGATGCCCTATCTGGCGCATCTCGCGGAGGTCTATGACATTATCGGGGCGTAGCTTAGATGGGGACTATCGGCCGTTGGGCTCGGATGCCCTGTCCAGGCCGGGAAAGTACATCCCTGGGACGAGTGGAACAAGCGTCTCTCTACCGGGATGGTGATCGCGACAAGCCGGGTTTGTCCGATGCTGATCACTATCTTGAGCAAAAAGGAGTCAGGCTGCTGGACCTGATGGGTCGGCTTCTCCAGCTTCCGGCACATCCGGAGCAACTCCCGCCTTCTGCTCCAGGACAACCCATCCACGCCCGGCATAGAAGCCGACCGCTCTGGCGTTGTTCGAACGCACGTCCAGGAGGATCTCATCGCACCCGAACCCGGATAGGAGTCCATCGCAGTACTCGACCAGTCTGCAGGAGACCCCCGTTCCCCTCATCTCCGGGATGACGTAGCAGAACCGCATGAATCCCGAGCCCGGCCTCTTCGGCATCGTAAATGCATCGAGGAAGCCTGCGGATCTGCTGTCCACGACCAGGACCGAGCTGAAGCGCCGGTCCCTTGCTTGTGTCCGCTCGACGGCAGTGAAGCAGCTTGCTGCATTCCCCTCCATGTCTATCGGATCCTCGTTTGCGATCCGAAGGGTCTATTCCAGCCAGCCCTTGACGATAGTTCTGTCCTGAGCGGGATCGAAGGGCCTGAAGCAGAGATCCATCAGTCTGCGCACCTGCATGAGATCAGTAATGGTACCGGCACTGGAGGAAGTCGATCCTTTCCTTGCGGACGAGATACACAACCCTATGCTCCTGTGTCAGCCTGCGGGACCATGCACCTTCGGCCAGGTACTTCAGCGGTTCCGGCTTCCCTATCCCGGTGAAGGGATCCCGCAGCACTGCCTGCACGATCGTGAGCGTTCTCAGAGCGACCTTTCGCTCTGTCTCCACCCAGTACTCGAGATCCTCGATGAACTCGGGATGGAAAATCGCGAGCCGTTCGTTACAGCCGGCCTTGTGAGTCCCCTTATCCTTCGGCAAGACCGATCTTCTCCCGGAGGGATTCGATCGACATCGGAGGCAGGTCATTCGATAGAGCACGATGGAGAGCCTCGAGGAGCCTCTGAGCATTTCGCGGAGATCGCAGCAGGTGCGCGGTCTCCAGAAGGCTGGAGAGCTCCGCAGCAGAGACCAGGGCCACGTCCTCGGCCGACCTGCGCTTGATGATCACCGGCTCCCTGGAGGAGGCAACAAGATCACAGAGCGCAGCCAGCTTGGCTCTCGCATCGGAATATGTCGTGACCGTCATTTCACACCACCTATCTTGTACAGGAGTATTGTACAATACAAGACAGGTGCTGTCCAGATGCGACGGCTCGCCGGTTCATTTTCCGGGGTGAAGGTCAAGCTGTTCGTCAGGTTCAAGGCAGCCCTCGCATTCGGACGCATTCCTTCGCCTGTGGCACCCCGCCAGGATCGAGCTGGGCAGTATCTGGATCGGTGCAACGGTAAGATGAGGCGCTCTTCGCCTGGGGATAGGACTTCGGATGCCGTATACTCAACCCGGGACGGCGGAAACGATGAAGCTGCCTGAGCCTAGCGCGAAGCGCCTCTCAGGCCGTCTATGAACCGGGGCCGCTTCGCTGGGATCGGAGGGAGGGTTTGTATGAGGGCTGCGCTCGCTTTACTCCCGACTGCCGCCAACGCTTTTGCCTTTGGCATCTCCTGCTGGGTCGAGGGCACGTGGGAGGCTCCCTATGCAGCCCAGATACTCGATCTCGAGGTGACGCAGTACTGGGTCGTCGACACGCTCGCCTTCTCTGGCGGGACCGACGGGCTGATCCACCTCGCCGATATAGATGGCGGGGGAAGCCTTGGCTCGCTCCCCGCGCCTGCCGGGGTGATCCCCACGGGGCTCGCTTGGTTCCAGGGCGACTTCTACGTCTGCAGGCAGGGCGATCCATTGATCTACAAGTCCGACGGATCCGGGGGATGGCTGACCTTCTTGAACCCGGCGGGGACATCCGGGGGCACACTGGAATGCTTCGACATCTTTGGTGACCAGCTCTGGGAGTCGGAGTACGATGGCGGGCAGGCGAGGCTCTTCGTATTCGACTCGGACGGGACGGGGGCAGTAACCATCGATCTCCAGGGCCTCCCGGGACAGGTGACGGGCCTTGCCGTCTATCCTCTCTGCGTCGACCAGGCTTCGGATCCCTTCGGCGGTATCATCGCCTGCTGCGGAGACTCGCCCTACTTCTACACGTACTACGTATCCGGGACGACGGCCTATCCAGAGCCGTCGGGACCCACACCATTCCCGTTCCCAGTCGCACAAACCACGGGATTGGCATGCTCCGGGACGCCTGACGGGCAGTTCTTCTGGAGCTATCTGGGAACCGACGGGGTCTATCACGTCAGTGAGATATGGTTCGACGTCAACGAGCTGGCGCCGGAGACCTGGGGAGGGATCAAGGCGGGCACTGGAGAATAGCGAGCAGAGACTTCCGTTGTGCAGTACTGACCTCGTTCGCCCCCTCTTGCAGGGTGAAGAATCCCGTAGCTGTTCCGGAGTCGAATGGGGCCGGCTAGGTTTGTCGCCGTCCGCACTGACCATGTGTTTGCATGGTTTTCATACTATCTAGCAGATTGAGGAGAAATACGCTCCGGGCCTTCTCGCAGCCCGCCTGGCGGGATGAATCGGGATGGTGGCGGGCAGCTGCCAGGCCAGCTCATTCCCGCCACTGCGGATGTTGATAGCCCTTCGAGCGCGTCTAGCGAAGTACGATCCGGGCACTCTCGCGGTTCACCGAACAGGATGCCCAAGTTCATGGTGAACCGCTGTCGTGCCTGCTGGTTTCCGCTCTTGCGGAAATCAGCGTGGTGCCCCTGGTTCTGGATTCTTGGAACACGCTGATGCCCTATCTGGCCCATCTGGCCGAGGTCTATGACCTTATCGGGGCGTAGTCTTGAGGCGCATCCCCTGGCCTAACAGTTGGCAGGCCCCGTCCTAGCCGAGGAAGTACCTCCCTGAAGCGAGTGGAACTGCTGTACTGAAACAGTGGAGAGGAGTCTAGTCAGATATGGCTAGACACCTCGCTGGTAATGGAACATCATTGTGGGAGAAACAGAACTGCACTCGAGATGTGGAGTGACTGGATGTTGACAGGAGATCAGGTATTCGCGAGTTACAAACACGACTATCCTGTCAGCAAAGGATTATTAATTCTCTTGCTCTACCTCCTGCTGTTGACTTCCAGCAGTATGTCGCAACGTAAGCTTCCCCGTTTGAGCCACACCTGTTAGAGTGACACCTCCTGCTGACGAGCCAGGAGGTTGAGATGAAGCAGTCGAAGTTCACGGAGTCGCAGATCGTCGCGATCCTGCGGGAAGCTGACGCGGGTGTGCCGGTGACCGAGGTGTGCCGGAAGAACGGGATCGCCGGCAACACGTTCTATCGCTGGAAGAAGAAGTATGGCGGGATGGGCGTGTCCGAGCTAAGGCGCATGAAGGAGCTCGAGGCCGAGAACAGCCGGCTGAAGCGGATGTACTCGAACCTGAGCCTCGAGAACGATGCTCTGAAGGTTCTCATCTCAAAAAAGCTCTGACGCCACCGGAGAGGCTGGATGCAGCGGTCTATCTGGTGGCGGAACATGGGATGGCCGTTGTGTATGACTAACCTTCTTGTCTGACGTGGTGATCGTGAGTATCATCGGGCAGACAGGGAGGGGACATGACAGGGAAGCGCGAGAAGATCACGGAGAAGGATCCGGCGAAGAAGATAGCCCGGCAGCGTCTGACGGTTCTGCAGCTCGCGGAGAAGCTGGGGAACATCACGGAGGCATGCCGGCGGTCGAACATGGACCGCACGAGCTTCTACGAGTGGAAGCGGCGCTTCCAGACGCACGGGATCGACGGGCTCGTGGACATGCCGCCGATCCACCGGACACACCCCCAGACGACGCCTCCGGAGACTGTCGAGCGGATCCTCGCCACGAGCATGGAGCATCCCGGGTGGGGCTGCGTGAGGCTCTCGGACTGGCTGAAGCTGGACGGGGTCTCGGTCAGTTCGCCGACGATCCAGAACATCCTGATCAAGCACGGGATGGGGTCGAAGTACGATCGGCTGATGAAGCTCGAGGAGCGGCACCTGGCCGAGGGGATCGAGCTCTCGGCGGACCAGGTGGCGCAGATAGAGAAGACCAATCCGTGCTTCCGCGAGCGTCATGTCGAGAGCAGCAGACCGGGAGAGCTTCTCTGCCAGGACACGTTCTACGTGGGCAGGCTGAAGGGCGTGGGCCGGGTCTACATGCAGGCCGTTGTCGACACCTACGGCTCCTACGCCTTCGGGTTCATCCATACCGGGAAGCTTCCTGAGTGTGCGGTCGCCCTGCTCCACAACGACGTACTGCCGTTCTACGAGGATCGCGATCTGGATGTCGGGGCTATCCTTACGGACAACGGCCGGGAGTTCTGTGGGACTGATGCTCATCCCTACGAGGTGTATCTGGCGTTGAACGACATCGAGCACCGTAGGACGAAGGTGCGTTCGCCGAAGACGAACGGCTTCGTCGAACGCTTCAACAGGACGGTGCTCGACGAGTTCTTCCGGAAGGTGTTCCGAGAGAGCTTCTACGAATCAACAGAGGCTCTCCAGGCTGATCTGGACGGATGGCTGGTGCACTACAACACCGAGAGGCCGCACAGGGGCTACAGAAACATGGGGAAGCGTCCGATGGACACCGTCACGCTATACCTTGACCAGGCGACGATCGCAAGACATGAAGGTTAGTCATACAGCCGTTGCGAGGTCGTGCGAGGCCGTAGGGCTGTCCAGGACGGCCTGGTACCGTGATCGGTCGGACAGGCTGGAGCGAGACCGGGAAGTGATCGAGGCGTTGCAGGCGATCGTGGAGGAGCACAACCGCTGGGGCTTCTGGAAGTGCTATCGGAGACTGCGGCTGGACGGCCACGACTGGAACCACAAGAGGGTGCATCGGGTGTACCGGGATCTGGGACTGAACCTTCGCCGGAAGACGAAGAAACGCGTGCCTACGAGGGATCCGCAGCCAATGGAGGCACCGGGCCTCCCGAACGAGATCTGGTCAGTGGACTTCATGCATGACGCGCTGTACGTCGGGAGGCGCTTCAGGACGCTGAACGTGCTGGATGAGGGAGTCCGCGAGGTGCTGGACATCGAGATAGACACGTCGCTGCCAGGAGAGCGGGTGGTGCAGGTACTTGAGCGGCTCAGATCCTGGAGAGGTCTTCCGAAGGCCATCCGCTGCGACAACGGGCCGGAACTGTTGAGCGAGGTCTTCGTGTGCTGGTGCGAGGAGAACGGGATCGAGATCAGGTACATCCAGCCGGGGAAGCCCAATCAGAATGCCTTCATCGAGCGCTTCAACAGGACCTATCGGGAGGAGGTCCTGGACGCCTATCTGTTCGAGAGCCTGGACGAGGTGCGGGAAATCACGTACGAGTGGATGGAGAGCTACAACGAGCGGCGTCCTCATGACGCCCTGGGCGGCTTGCCGCCGGTGGTCTATCGCGAGAGAATCACCCAGGAAGTGTCACCTGCTAAGGTGTACTCCTGATGGGGAAGCTTACGCACGGATTCTCGTACAGGTGAACCAGTCCTGGACAGAAAATGCCATACCTGGTGATTCACTTACCTTCGTCGCTCTAACGCCTAGTATGATTCATCAGGAGGGGGTTGCCATAAAACCTCACAGACTGCCACTTGAGGTTGGTAACAGTTATCTCCTCTTCTCAGAGGGAGGCTATATTCTCGCATACGGCGTTCCGGGAATTGGCTTCTATCGACTTATGGGTTGTGGTGCTTGTGGTACCGGAGACTGGTTTGGCTGGAGTATTAGCCCAACAGTCATCAGCTCTTCAGAGTTGGACACATTAGCTGCTCATATAGGCAACAATCCTCACTTAGACTCCAGAGAATGGATAGGTTCGATCGCGTTTCCGTCTGGAGAGCGACTCTCGATTGAGAGCCTGATTGATCTCTGTTCGGATAGCACTCCAGTATGGGATACTCGAATCACTCCTTACTACGAATCTAGGATAACTTTCCATATTGAAACGGCGCAACTCATTTCTGATAGCTCATTACACACTTCCCGCAACGGGTGCAGAAGTCTCCCTTTTTTCTCCGTTGTTGATTCATGCGTCAGTAATCGCTTCTATGTAAGTTTACTTCCGAGAGGATCTGTCATTAGCAGTCGGGGGATTCCAACATGGATCAAGGGTATAGATAAACCACTAATTGCTTACGTCACGGATTATACCGAGGAATTGGAGTGTCCCGGTGTTCTAGCAGAACCGACAAGCATTGAATTCAGCGACAACAGTACTATCAGACTCAACATGGATTCGGTAGTCATGGTCGATCACTGGTCATGGTCCTTCACCGAGATTCCTTATCCGATTGGGTCGATCGAGTTCATCCTCCAGCAAGTCGACAGCAACGGCTGCGGGACGAATGATCCTAATAGAGTCGTGCTCCGATTCCCCGACCTCGACAGACGGCCTGCCATCCCCGATGTCTTCATCATCGAAACGGCACTCTGCACTGGAAAGACGGTTCTAGTCGAGCTACTCCATGCAGACAGTCTAGGGGCTAAGCTATCAAATGTGTCAAGCTTCGGCATTGCATTGAGTGACTCTGTGAGGTTTATGCTTTGATCCCTCCTCGAGCACCATCACCATCCGGGATGATATGTGCGCTCTTCATATTAACATTATCCGCTATTTGCAGTTGTTCACTTACGTTTTCCGATTGCGATAAAAGCGTTATCCCACCCGATAGCTTGATACCAATACAAAGTACTGGATTGCCGTACGGAGTGTTTCACCGCTCCAGAAGCGTAAACGGGCCTGATGACACTCTGTTACTTTGGATTTATGGCAGGACCTTCCTCTGCTCCCCACCTGACTGGATACCGGAACCGCTGGAACTCGAAATTCCTTATTCTCGTGAGCAATCCTCGCTGTATTCTGTCTACGACGATGATCTTGACTGTCTGTTTGTACTAATCGGGAACGGTTTATTCAGGTTTCCATGGGGATCGTTGGAGGCGGACAGCATCCTTCTGCTAGGGAGACCTTTCAGTAACAGGGATTACTCCTGGGGACTGATCCAGGGTGGAGATAGAAGCATCCTACTTGCAGGAGTCGGGGAAAGCCTCTTTCTTCTCGATGCGGGCAGGATGGAGGTCTTGGATTCACTTGATCTTTCGTTTACAGCAAGTAATCTGATTTGGTGCCGATCAAGTTCGGCTGCCTACGTAAAAGACCTACACTCCGATTCGATTAGAGTAGTAAGCGTGCCTGATGGCAATCTGGAGCTGATTCATATTCTGAGAGCTGGAGTGAGCCTAGATCACTTAGGATTCGCTGGCGACACTCTTCTTGGCGGGAAAGGGGGGACTCTCTACTACTTGGATCCACTCAACGGCCAAGCCTCAATCCTTTGGGATGCTCCCAGTGGAGATCGGCAAGCATATGAGTGGGTCTTCCCATATCAATGGGGACATTACGCATATAGAGTTGACTGGGAGGCGGAACAACTCAATCTCATCGACATTTCATCAATGTCCATCGTCGGATCATCAAGCATTACATTGCTTAAATGCTTTGACCTTCTTATCCAGTTCACATCCCGTCAGGATGGATTCATCTATCATTCTCCTGCAGGCGGGCTCTTCAGACTAGTCCCATCTGGCAGATAGGACATGCAGCGAAGCGAAACCGACGCTGCTTGCGCTAGCGTCGGATTCCTTCCTACTTGCTTGCGCGCGTTCGATCTCAAAGGGATTCGTCTGAGGGAATACGCTGGGCCCTCTCGCGGCTTGCCACTTCAATTTCGCAACGCGAAATTGATGGGTAGCCCGTCAGCATGGTTCCCGAAGGGAACCTGCGAGAGAGCGTGCCTGAATGGCAATGAAGTACGCTCAGATCCTCTCACTGTCCGCCGAAGCTGGTCACTCGAATGATGGCGGACAGCTGTCGGACCAGCTTGTTCCAGCGGTCGTTGGAACAAGCGTGCTGTCGGGCCTGCTCATCTCCGCGCCTCGCGGAATGTTGATAGCCCTGCGGGCTCGTCTGTGGAAGTACGATCCGGGCCCTCTCGCGGCTCGCGCGCGGCACGCATCCGGATCTCGAGCTCGATCCCGGTGACATCGTCATCCACTCCACGCGCATCAACCCAGGCGCCGAGGTGACCGTGCACTCGCTGATCGACGCGCTCGAGCGTCGTGGCGTCGAGGTCCGCCATCGCCGCACCGACCCGGCGCTCCACGCGAGCGGCCATGCATCTGTCTCTTATACACATCTCCGAGCCCACGAGACAGC
>JAUCPW010000040.1 GCA_030373045.1 Candidatus Fermentibacter sp. | reverse complement strand
AGCGTCAGATGTGTATAAGAGACAGCTGCCATGTCCAGGAAGTTTCGAACGGTTCCTGCCCCGAAGGCGCAGCTCCGATGAGCCTGCCGGCTCAGAGGACCGCCATCTTCTCGACTATCTCGTTCCCGCTCTCGTCGTCCACCCTCAGGAGATAGGTGCCTGAAGGGACTTCAGAGCCGTCGCCATCCCGGCAATCCCAGACTATCTCGTTCTCGCCGGGTGCCAGGTCCATGCCGAAGCTTCGGACGACGCGGCCGGAGATGTCGAAGACGGAGATCGCACAGCGCTGCGATCCGGGCGAGCGGACGCTCAGCGAGAACTCTCCGGATGCAGGATTCGGACGGGATCCGATCATCGAGAACTCTCTCTGGAGAAGGGCCGGTACAGGTGCCTGGGCGTACCCGGCGCCCCCGCCTCCCGCCAACCACTCGCCACCGGTGATCTCGTGGACGGAAATCGCGATCCTGTTCGAACCGGGGAGCATCCAGCTGGTCACCAGGTAGTCGTGACCGGTGCCGTCCAGCACTCTGGTGTCGAACGCCCCGCAGAGTTCGTCCGGCTCCGCCTCTGCCGGCCAGTAGACCTCCTCGGATATGCCGTCGAAGCACCTGGTGGGTGTATCGATAGCGAACGGATTCAGGAAGTTGGACAGGTCGAACGAGAGCAGGCCGTCTGCGCAGTCGCCGAGGAACAGCCTGATGTAACCCGAGTTCTCGTTGCTGACGAGGTCGATTCCGAAGGCCCTGCCGGGATACTGGCTGCTCTGCGGCGGTATGGCGAGATCCTCGCCGTCGACGGGGCAGATCGTTCCACACCAGTCCCAGTCGCCTGTCGAATTGGCCGGTTCCCTGGTATCCCCGTCCCACTGCCATATGAACTGGGGAGAGGCCGGGTTCGAGATGTCGTAGACGCAGAAACCCATCGTGTTGTTTGCGAAGAACAGAAGCCTCGTCTCACCGGCGTCGCCGTTCACCGAGAAGTCGGCCCCCTCTAGCACGACTGCCCTGTGCGTGTCCCCGAGCTCGCCTATGCCGCCCACGGCTCCCTGATCCCATCCATGCTGCGGTGTCAGTATCTGGGAGACCACCTCAGCGTCCTGCTGGCTGATGCCGGAGTGGTCCCAGATGACTACGCCGCCGTTATGGGATGTCGACAGGAAGAGGCTGGATGACTCTCCCCCGAAGACGAACTCGCAGAGCTGGCTCTCGCACGGTCTCGTGGGATTTGTTTCGACCGTGTTGCCGTAGTAGACGTCCAGAACACGGTTTCTTCCCGAAGCGTCGACGACGAACTTGTCCGTCACGAAGCTCGCGAGCCCGAAGAAGCTCCAGAAGCCGTTGACATCGTGTTCATCCTCGTACTCTGCCGAGATGCAGTAGGGAGTCGTGGATACGATCGGTACGTATGAAATGGAATAAACGTTGGACAGCCTGGTCCATCCGGACGGAGGAGTCGGCATCGCCAGCCTGTTGTGGCAGACGACGGGCGCTGTCTCCCCCTGTTTCTGAAGCCTGATGATATCGATCGATCCCGGGAGTGTCTCTGACGCTCTGTTGGGCACTACGAGGCACCACTCCGGATTCAGCGGGTCGTACGGCAGCTGCATGAAGCGCGGACAGCCCAGCTGTCTGCCGTCGGCCGCGGTGAGGTCGAAGCTGTACTGCAGCGTCAGCGCTCCGGTCGTGGCGGAAATGGAAAAAACGTAGACGCTCTGGTGGAGAATGGCCAGAGCATCCGTTCCGGCAGGGCCGATCATGGCTGCAAGCGGGCCGGTCTCCAGGTATCCGCTGCTGTTGATGTATTGCGTATTGGCTTCGACTGCCAGCTGCTCCTGCGGGGCGAACGAAACCTCGTACGTTCCATTGAACAGAAGATACTGCGAAGAGACGTAATCCAGCATTTCGGCGCTCGATGCCGACCAAACGAGGAGAACGGCCAGCAAGCTCCTGACAGGACCCGGCATAGTTACTCCCTCCGTGATGAATCCCAGGACACCAGCCGGAAACATTATGTAGCGGAAAGACGGCAACAAGTGCGCATGTTCCTTGGAACGCAGAGCGAAGGGACAGGCTGAACAGCTCTCGATATGCGAACGGCTGTGGATGGATCCAGGCGGGTCGATACGAGTCCTCATGGCGGATCCCTTCCGTCGTCCCGGCTGCTGTGATGCGACTCGTCCGACTTCTACGGCATGTAGCCGCCGGGGCTGGGGATGCACTACATCCTGTGGCGTGGCGCGCCGACGCCGAGGCCTTATACTACCGGCAGCACTCCCATCCCAGAAGGAACCGACATATAGACCCTATGGAAGAGAACACCACAGTCGCGGGAACCGCCATATACGACGAGAGCAAGGTGAGGACGCTCTCGTCGGTGGAGCACATCCGCCTGCGCACCGGCATGTACATCGGACGGCTGGGGGACGGCAGCCACCCGGACGACGGCGTCTACATCCTCTTCAAGGAGATCGTCGACAATGCCGTGGACGAGTTCATCATGGGCCACGGCAAGCGCATCCAGGTGAGGTGCGACGGTCTGAGCTGCTCGGTGCGCGACTGGGGGCGGGGGATACCGTTCGGCAAGCTCGCCGAGTGCGTCTCCGTGATCAACACCGGGGCAAAGTACAACACCGAGGTCTTCCAGTTCAGCGTGGGCCTGAACGGCGTGGGGACGAAGGCTGTCAACGCGCTGTCCGAGAGCTTCCGTGTCGTGAGCTACAGGGACGGGGCTTTCCAGGAGGTGCGCTTCTGCAGGGGCGTGCCCGAGGGCGGCGGTTCGGGCGCGACCACCGAGAAGAACGGCACCCTGGTGGAGTTCACGCCCGATCCGCAGGTGTTCCCCGGCTATGCGATGCGCGAGGAGTACCTCACCAACAGGGCCAGGCACTACGCCTACCTGAACACCGGCCTGAAGATCGTGCTCAACGGGACCCCGTTCTCCTCGGAGGAGGGACTGAAGGACCTGCTGGCCGACGAAGCCGGCGACTCCGTCCTCTACCAGCCGCTGTACTTCAGGGACGCCACTCTCGAGTTCGCCCTCACCCACACGAACGACTTCGGCGAGAAGTACATGTCCTTCGCGAACGGCCAGTACACCAGCGCAGGCGGCACCCACCTCTCCGCCTTCAAGGAGGGGGTGCTCAAGGGTATCAATTCGTTCGCCGGGAAGAGCTTCGCCCCCGAGGACATCCGCGAGGGGATAATCGGAGTGGTGGCCGTGCGGCTCACCGATCCCGTGTTCGAGTCGCAGACCAAGACAAGGCTCGGCAACACCGACATCAGGGGGCCGCTGGTCAACAGGGTGAAGCTCGAGGTCGAGCAGCTCATGCACCGCAATCCTGCCGCCGCGGAGGAACTGCTGGCCAAGGTGCAGGTCAACATGAGCATCCGCACGGAGCTGCAGAGCGTAAGGAAGAAGGCGAGGGAGAGAGCCAGGAAGGTCGCGATAAGGATCCCCAGCCTCAGGGACTGCAGGGTCCACCTCGGCGACGGCGGAGCCGACTCCGAGCGCAGCACCATCTTCCTCACGGAGGGACAGAGCGCCTCGGGCAGCATCGTGGCCTGCAGGGACGTGAACACCCAGGCGGTATTCTCGCTAAGGGGCAAGCCGCTAAACTGCTTCGGCCTCCGGCGCGACACGCTCTACGGCAACGAGGAGATGTACAACCTCATGCAGGCCCTGAACATAGAGGGCGGGGTCGAGACGCTCCGGTACAACCGGATCGTGCTGGCGACCGACGCAGATGTCGACGGGATGCACATCCGGAACCTCCTCCTCACGCTCTTCCTGCACTTCTTCGAGGGCCTGGTCCTGGACAACCACCTCTTCATCCTCGAGACGCCGCTCTTCAGGGTCCGGAACAGGCGGGAGACGGCATACTGCTACTCCGGGCGCGAGAAGGACGAGGCAGTCGCGAAGCTCGGTAGGGGATGCGAGATCACCCGGTTCAAGGGCCTCGGCGAGATATCCCCTTCGGAGTTCGGCCGGTTCATCGGGCCCGACATCAGGCTGCTCCCCGTAACCATCTCCAGGATGAAGGAAGTCCCGGAGATGCTCGAGTTCTTCATGGGCAGGAACACCCCGGCCCGGAGGGACTTCATAGTGGAGAACCTGAGATGAGCGCCGAAGCGGGGCTCCGGGGCCTGTTCAACGACAACTTCCTCGAGTACGCCTCCTACGTGATAAAGGACAGGGCCATCCCCGACGCCGCCGACGGCCTCAAGCCGGTGCAGCGCAGGATACTCTGGAGCATGCACGAGCTGGACGACGGCCGCTTCAACAAGGTGGCCAACGTGATCGGCCACTGCATGCGCTACCACCCCCACGGCGACCAGTCCATAGGCGACGCCCTGGTGGCGCTGGCCAACCGGGGATACTTCATCGACACCCAGGGCAACTTCGGAAACGCCATCACCGGCGACGAGGCCTCCGCCCCGCGCTACATCGAGTGCCGCCTGACCGACCTCGCCAGGGACACCCTGTTCGACGACAGGATCGCGGTCTTCTCCGAGAGCTACGACGGCAGGAACCGCGAACCGGTGCTCCTTCCGTCCAGGATCCCCGTGCTCCTGCTCCTGGGTGCGGAGGGGATCGCCGTGGGCATGTCCACCCGCGTACTCCCGCACAACTTCTGCGAGCTCCTCCACGCCATGATAGCCTGCATCCGCGGCAGGAGCTTCGGGATCTTCCCCGACTTCCCCCAGGGCGGCAGCATCGACGCCTCGGGATACGCCGACGGCGCCGGCAGGATCAGGAACAGGGCCACGATCGAGCGGAAGAAGGGCCAGAAGAAGCTGGTCATCCGCGAGATACCCTGGGGCTGCACCACCGAGAGCCTGATAGCCTCCGTCGAGGCCGCCGCCAGGAAGGGGCGGGTGAGGATTTCCTCGATCGACGACTTCACTTCGGACAAGGTCGAGATCGAGCTCACCCTCGCCAGGGGCGGCGAGCCCGACGAGACCATCCAGCAGCTCTACGCGCATACCGACTGCGAGATGGTCTACACCTCGAACATGGTCGTGATAAGGGACGGAAGGCCGGTCGAGGCCACCGTGTCCGAACTGGTCCGCTTCTCCACCGATCTCCTCCTCGACATCCTCCGCAGGGAGCTCGAACTCGACCTGTCCGAGCTCGAGGCCAGGATCAGATGGATGACCCTTGAGCAGATCTTCATCGAGAACCGCGTCTACAAGCGCATCGAGGAGAAGGACACCTTCGAGAGCGTCCAGGAGGCGGTGCGCGAGGGTATGGCGCCATTCCTGGACGGCGGCGGGGTGACCGACCCCGAGATCGAGAAGCTGCTCGCCATAAAGATCAGGAGGATCTCGCGCTTCGACATCGAGGCGCACAGGTCCGAGATGGGCGACATAGCCCGGAGGATGCAGGAGATCGCCTCGAACCTGGCCGACCTGAAGAGGTACGCCGTCTCCTGGCTCCAGGGCATCCTGAAGAAGTACGGCTCGAGGTATCCCCGCCTCACCAGGCTCGAGGCCTTCACGGGCATCGACGTGAAGGAGGTGAGCCTGCGCAACCTCAGGGTCTTCTACGATTCCCAGGCCGGGTTCGTGGGCTCGGGCGTGAAGGGCGACGTCTCGTTCGATGCGTCCGAGTACGACAGGATCGCCGTCTTCCACGGCAGCGGCTCGTTCCGGATACTGCCCGTGGCCGAGAAGCACTTCATAGACGGCGACGTCTCCTTCTGCGGCATCCAGGACAGGGAGAGGGTCTTCACAGCCGTCTACCGCGACAGGCAGACGAAGGCCGCCTTCGTGAAGCGGTTCAGGGTCGAGAGCTTCATCCTGGAGAAGGAGTATCCGTACATCCCGCAGGGTGCCGAGCTCCTGCTCCTCACGGCGGATCCCGGGGGGGCGGTGGAGGTCTGGTTCGAGCGCCGGAAGAGGATGCGCACCCACAAGGACGTCGTCGAGATCCCGGGCGTGCCGGTGAAGGGCGTCGCGGCCAGGGGCGTCAGGATAGGCGCAGGGAGGCCGGTCTCCAGCCTCAGGTACATCCCGGCGGCTGCGGAGCCCCCGGAACCCGCAGCCACTTCCGCCGCATCGACCCCGGACGGGGGCGCCGCCGCCCCGGCGGCGGAGCCGGAAGCCGGTGCGACAACTCCCGCCGACATGCCCGATTCGTCCCCGCAGCCTCCTCCCGGTTCCGACGCGGGCGGCGCGGACGAGTCCGGGGAACCCGGACCCGTCCCGAAGCCTTCTATCGAGGAAGTGCTGGAGAGGGCCGAGGCTCTCAGGCAGAAGTCGCAGAAGGCTCTGAAGCAGGCCGGGGAGGTCGATCAGCGCGATCTCTTCGAAGACCTGGGGAGGGAGAGATAGAATGCCTCTCAAGAAATACACGGCCCGCTCCGTCATGGGCGGGGGATTCAGGACCGAGTGCACCGTCGACGGGGATCATGTCCTCATAATCGACCAGCCCATGCCGATGGGCGGCGACGAGGGCGCCAACCCCCTTTCCTACCAGCTCGTGGCCCTCGCCGGATGCCTTTCCGCGATCGCAAGGATAGTCGCGAGCCAGAAGAAGCTGCCGCTCTCGGGGCTCGGAGTCTCGGTGGAGGCGGACATCGACACCGACTTCCTCCTCGGGAAGTCGACGTCCGGGCGCGCGGGCTTCACGTCGATATCGGCGAAGGTCGACGTCCGGGCCGACATGACCCGTGAGGAGAAGCAGGCCTTCCTCGACGAGGTGGACAGGCGCTGCCCCATCTCCGACGTGCTCATGGCGGGCACCTCCGTGAAGGTCGCCCTGGCCTGACCCGGCCCGCAGACAGGGAAAGGGGGGGCCCGCGGGCGGGCCCTTCGCCTGTCCGGGTCTCCGGCTCTCAGATCGAAGCCGTCAGAGACACCCCGCCCCAGAAGTTCGTGTCGTCCTCGTACAGGTCCTTGATCTGTTCGTCGAGCATCATCGAGTAGTGGAGCGCGGGCGTGACGGTCACGACGGGCCCTATGCCGACCGGGGCCGCCAGGCCCAGGGTCAGGTCGGTCATCGCCGCCTCGTCCACGCCGAAGTTGAAGTTGTTGTGGACCTTGTTGCCCCAGCCCAGGTTCGCCGTGAACTCGGGCGTCATCGAGACCATGGGAGCCATCGAGACAGTCCCCAGCGGCTGGGAACCCGAGAGGGAGACGTACATCCCCTCGGCCTCCTTGATGCCCTGGTAGATCGTGATCGACGGCGAGAAGGGCACCTTGGCGTACCCGGAGACGTAGATCTCCGCTGACGACTCGACCTCGGTGTTGGGGTAGTCGTAGTATCCCAGGCCCGCGCTCAGGCCTGCCAGCAGAAGGTCGAGCTCGTACCCGAGATAGTAGTCGATCTCGGTGAAGACACCCGTCCTGTCGTCTTCCTCGGTCAGCTCGTTGACGTCGGTGAGCTCCATGTTGCCCCAGATGCCCGCCGTGAAGCCGGTGAGGGACATGAACAGGGACGGCTGGAGAACGCTCTCCTCGTCGCAGGGGAGCCCTCTCCATACGTACTTGCTGTTCCATGTGGCGTCGGCCGTGACCGAGAAGGGGAGCACCCCGGCGGCGGCAGGGAGGGACATCACGGCAACACTTAGCAGAAGGGCTGATCTCATCGCGACCTCCGGTCTGTTGGCATGATCCGCGGCACCCGCCGCGGCTTGTACGGGAGGCTACAGCCTGCCCGCCGGTTCGTCCAGGAAACTGAGCTTGTCCTCCTCCATCCCGATGCCTGCCGCCTCGAGGTTGCGCCGGAGCCTCTTGATCGACGGTTCGTCGGGGGGCGGGTCGAAGGGCGTTCCCGTGATCGTCTCGTAGAGGCGGATGTACCGGGACGAGAGCTCGATGACGAGTTCCTCGGGAGCCGCGGGCAGGGGGGCCTCGCCGTAGGGGTCGCAGTTCTGCACGAACCACAGCCTCAGGAACTCCTTGTCGATGTTCTCGGGCTCCTGGTTCCTCAGGAAGCGCTCCTCGTAGCTCCCGGCGAGCCAGTAGCGGGAGGAGTCGGGGGTGTGGACCTCGTCGACGAGAGTGAGCCTGCCGTCTGCATCCGTGCCCATCTCGTACTTGGTGTCGACCAGTATCAGGCCGTGTTCGGCGGCCAGTTCGCGGCCCCTCCTGAACACCTCGAGGGCTATGTCGGAAGCCTCGTCCCACTGGCCGCGGGTCATCAGACCCCGTGATACGATCTGCGCGGGGGTGACCGGCTCGTCGTGCTCGTCGCCCTTGGTGGTGGGCGTGATGATGGGTCGGGGGAAGGCCTGGTTCTTGTACATCCCGTCGGGGAGCCTGTTTCCGCAGATCTCCCTCGCTCCTCCGTCGTACACCGTCCAGGCCGAGGTGCTCGTGGAGCCCGTCAGGTAGCCGCGCACAACGAACTCGACCGGGAACACGCTGCACTTCTTCGCGATCGTGGCCGCCGGGTCGGGCATGGAGAGCAGGTGGTTGGGGATGAGATCCTTCGTCCTCTCGAACCACCACGACGATACCTGGTTCAGCACCTGCCCCTTGAAGGGCACGGCCGCGAGGATCCTGTCGAAGGCGCTCTGCCTGTCGGTCGTTATGAGGAGCAGCCTGTCGCCCAGATCGTACGAGTCCCTGACCTTGCCCTTCCTGAGCCTGCCGATGCCGAGTTCGGACGTGTCGGTCAGGCAGTTGCCCAGCGCTTCCCTTATCCCGTTCCTGTCCATGAGGAGCTCCCGTCGATCCGGCCGCCACCTGTCCGGCCCCGGGGCCGGCCTCCCAGCATGGCCGACAATACTACCAAACCCGCCGCCCGTGTTCCGGGCCCGTGTCCCCGGGTCCGGGGTTGGGTATGTTCCCGGGTCCGCCGGCACGGCGGGCGCTGCATGTCTCAGGATTATGGAGGAACCGGATGAGCGCCGCGGACAGGGACATAGTCTGGCACGACCATGCGATAGGGCGGGCGGAGCGCGAGAGGCTGCTGGGCAGCAGGGGAGTGACCGTGTGGATGACCGGCCTGCCGTCTTCGGGCAAGTCGACGATAGCGGACATGCTGGCCAGGGAGCTCGACTCCCGCGGAGTCTTCTCGGTCGTCCTGGACGGCGACAACATCAGGCACGGCCTGAACAGCGACCTCGGCTTCTCGCCCGCGGACCGCACCGAGAACATCAGGCGCATAGCCGAAGTCGCGAAACTGCTTACGGTTTCGGGCGTAGTGAACATAGTGGCCTTCATCAGCCCGTACCGGGCCGACAGGGACTCGGCGCGGTCGATCCAGGCCGACGGCGACTTCGTCGAAGTCTTCGTCGACACCCCTCTCGAAGTGGCCGAGACCCGCGACCCGAAGGGCCTCTACCGGAAGGCCAGGGCCGGCGAGATACCTCAGTTCACCGGCATCTCCGCCCCCTACGAGCCCCCGGTGTCTCCCGAGCTCAGGCTCGACACGGTCGCGGAGGACGCATCCTCGTGTGCGCGCACGATAGCCTCCCTGCTGGAGCGGAAGGGATGCATCCCGTCGAGATAGCGGACGGTCTGTGAACAGGGTGGCGAGGGCCGTCGGGGCGGTCTCGCCCCGGCGCGTGCTGCGGGGGCTGGGGGCTGTCGAGGGGAGGACCTTCAGGCTCCACCTCCTCGCATCCCTGGCGGCCGCCGCAGTCTCCGCCGTCACGCTCAACAGCGAGTACATAGCCGCCAACGGGCTCCACGCCTCCGCCTGGCAGATCACGCTCCTCGTGATGGTCTGGCCGGCGAGCAACTTCCTCTCGGTGTTCATCAACTCGTTCATCGAGAGGCGCGGGTGCTACTCGAAGGCCGTGCTCGCCGCAGGCCTGCTGCGCCTGCCGGTGGCGGCCATGTTCCTCTCGTCCGACGCGAACGTGCTGCTCGTGCTCGTGGCGTGCTTCTCGGCGGCGGACAGCGTGATGGTGCCGGTGCTCAACACCATCCTGCGCGAGAAGTACGCCGAAGGCCGCAGGGGCATCCTGTTCGGCTGGGCGGTGAGCGTGTTCACGTTCTTCAGCCTTCCGGCCTCGCTCCTTGCAGGAAGGCTGCTCGACGCCGACTTCGGCACGTACAGGCTGCTGTTCGTCGCGATGGCCCTGGCCGGCCTGGCGCATTCCGCGATCATGGCCCGCATGGCCTCGGGCATATCCACGAGATCCCCCTCAGACGGGGCAGGGCTCCTCCGCTCGCTCTTCAGGGTGTTCTCGCGGGACAGGCAGTTCGCCGTCTTCGAGGCCTGCTTCATGGTCTACGGCTTCGCCTTCATGATGATCCTCCCGGCCATACCCTTCTTCGCCCGCGACATCCTCCACCTCCGCTACGAGCAGTACGCCTTCGCCAAGGGGGTCCTGGCCCAGATCGGCATCCTCCTGCTCAGCCCCTTCATGGGCATCAGCGTGGAGAGGATCCACCCGTTCCGGTTCACAGGCCTGATCTGCCTCGTGCTCGCCGCCTACCCGTTCCTGATCGCGATGGGCGGGATCGTGCGGGCGGCGGGGATCCCTCTCTTCTATGCGGCCTTCGCAGTCTATTCCGTGGCGATGGCTGGCATCAACGTCTCCTGGAACATGTCCAGCCTGCACTTCGCCCCGCCCGGGCAGGCCGCCACCTACCAGGGTCTCCACCTGACCCTGACGGCAGCACGCGGTATCGTCGCGCCGCTGCTGGGCAACCTTGTCCTCGTCTACTTCGGCCTTACGAGCACGTTCCTCGTTTCCGCCGGGCTCTTCGCGCTCGCCGGGCTGCTGTTCCTGAGGCGTGACCGGCTGTCCCGCGCGATCGCAGGCCCCGCTGGAGCCGCCGCATGAACGGCACGAAGCGTCCCGTGGCGGGGAGAGAGGAGGGCCGGATGATGTCCGGGTCCGAACTGCACGGCAGGGTCTGGCTCCTCACGGAGGACTACCCCCCCAAGCTGGGCGGGCTCTCGCGGTGGGCCTCCAACACCGCCCGGGCGATGTCCTCGTCCGGGATCGACGTCACCGTCTTCGCCAAGCGCGCCCGCTCCGCGGACGGCATGGGGCGTCCACTCATCGTCTCCGTCGAGGGCCGGGACTTCCCCCGGTTCGGCAGGTTCCACTTCGCGCGCGCCATACGCTCGGAGGCGGCCCGGTCCGGTCTCCCCGACCTCGTGATCCACTCGACGTGGCACATCGCGGGTGTCGACACCGGCCCCGTCCCGTCCGTCACATGCGTCCACGGCAAGGAGGCCTTCGAGCGGCCGGGCTTCTTCGCCTCGCTGCAGAGGAAACGCATCCTCGAGCGGTCGACGGCTGTGGCCGCCGCCAGCAGCTTCACGGCGGGCAGGGTGCGCGAGATCGCCCCCGGGGCGCGCCTGGTCGTGGGCATAAACGGTGTGGACACCACGCTCTTCACGCCGGAAGGGCCTGAGCTCCCGAGAAGGTTCGGCCTCGAGCTGGTCTCCGCCGGGCGCCTGGTGGGCAGGAAGCGGTTCGACCTCGTGATCGCAGTCCTGCAGCGTCTCCTCGACCTCGGGATGGACGCGGGCCTGAGGATCGCCGGAACCGGCCCCCTCGAACCGGACCTCCGCGGGGAGGCCGCCGGCCTGGGCGACAGGGTCTCGTTCGAGGGCGAGGTCACCGACGGGAGGCTCGCATCGCTCTACCGCTCGGCAGACCTCTTCCTCTCGCCCTGCCGGTCCGATCAGGCCTCCGGCGACGTGGAAGGCTTCGGCCTGACGTTCATCGAGGCTTCCGCCTGCGGCACCGCAGTCGCCGGCCTCGCTGAGGGCGGCGTCACCGATGCCGTGGAGCACGGCGTCTCGGGGATCCTCTCGAGCCCCGGGATGTTCGTGGACGACGTCGCCGGCCTGTGCGCGAACCGGAGCTTGCTCGAAGGGATGGGTGCTGCGGGTCGCAGGAGGGCCGTCGAGTCCTTCGAGGTCGGAGCAGTGGTGCGGAGGCTGCTAGACTCGGTCCCCGGCCCGTGGAATCGGCACTGACGGGAGGAGCGGAGTGACGTCACAGGAATACGAGGCGCCGGGCTGGCTCAGGCCGGCCATGGCATTCTGCTTGGTATCGGTTGCCGTCCTCGGCGTGCTCTTCTACAGGCACGTCAGCTCCCACGACGGCGGAGACCCCGGAAGGATCGCCATCACCGACTCCTCGGGCACGACCTGGGCCGTCCTCGGGGCGGGGCCCGACGGCCCGAGCCTCCTGATGATGGACAAGGCCGGCAGGGTGAGGATCTCACTGGCTGTGACCAACGGCAGGCCCTCCCTCGAGATGTTCGACCAGTCGGGCAACGCCAGGCTGACGGCGGAAATCTCGGAGGCCGGGTTCGCCCAGCTCTACCTCGCCGACAGGCAGGGCCGGTACAGGCTCCAGCTCGCAGAGGACGACTCGGTCTCGGCGCTCTCGATCTACGACGGCGAAGGCGTCAGGCAGTTCTATGCGGGCGTCGAGGACAGCATGTCGGCCTGCATCTCGATCGCAGACCCCGCGGGTTTCCAGAACCTTTCCGCGGGATGGTACGGGCCGGGCTTCTGGGGGCCCTCCCTGACGCTGTCGGGTTCACCGGGCTCGGAGGCCATGTTCCAGGCGGGGTGCGTGTCCATCCCCGGCGACGGCGGCTGGATCACGCGGCCGGTCAACACGCTTCGCCTGTACGACGCCTCCGGTGCCCTGATCTGGTCGGCGCCGTAGGGCGAAGTATCTGCTGTACGGAGGACTGCCTTTTCTTGCCAAGTCTGACAGTCGCCGAATCATCGATGGTTCACGAAGGTCTACATGCTCGAGCTCGTCGGCGATTAGGACGGCGCCGGTTCGCTTGTTGGGCGAGGGGGCGCCCCGCGGCGGCCCCCCTTAGCAAAAGGACACGAT